>DYLN01000061.1 GCA_020722085.1 Melioribacter roseus | reverse complement strand
CTCTTTATCCGAAACTTTTAGTCACAAGAGAAACAGCACGCTACATCAAGATAAAAGATAATTCACAATTAAGAAAAACATTAAAAGGGATACAGAGTACACATCCAAATTCAACGGAGGCGAAAATGTATTTCTGGGATGAATAAAAAGATAAAATAGAATCAACTAAAAGCAGGTGAATAAAATGCTTTCAGTAAAAATACTTGGACCCGGCTGCTCTAAATGCAGAACGCTTGAAGCAAAGGTTAGGGACTTAATCAGTAAACACAATATTCAAGCCGAAATAACAAAGGTTGAAGACATTCAAGAAATGATTGGATATGGAATAATGATGACTCCGACGCTTGTAGTAAATGAAAAAGTTAAGAGCTACGGAACAATTCCGAAAGATGAACAAATAATTTCTTGGTTAAAAGAAGGATAAAAAAATGAGAACAAAATTGTTGCTCCAAATAATATTGGTTTTAGTAATTGCTATAAGCGTAACAAAAATTGTGTAAAGGGATGGATAAAAAAAAGAGCGTTTACCTAAGTAAAGCCGCGAATGTGCGAATTAATAACTGCAACTGCCAATCTGCCAATGTTGTCCGCCTTTTGGCGAGACCTCGCTCACAGACTTCGGTCGCCAGACTTCGGTCGAAGACCTCGCCCGTCTCGTGACTTCGTCACGGACGAGGTCACGGATTGGAGTCCACGGACTCTAACGAGCGAACTCTGACGAGCGAAGTCTGACGACCGTCTGAGTCTTCGGACTCTGACGACCTCTGCGGGTAATCTTTCTAATAATTCTACATTCCCGCCTTTGGCGAGGCTCGCCTTTGGCGGCTGCACTCTGAATTCTGCCCTAGCATTCCTTCTCTATTTACCTTTGTTTACTTACAGATTCTCTCCTTTACCCTATTCTCGCTTTTTCTACCTTGATAATCTTTCCCCCGACTTTATCGAGACAATGGCTATCAGTTGCCCGCTTCGCCTTCACCTCGTTCAACGAAGCGAGGCGAGCAACTGCGTCATCTGTGTTCTATTAACACAAATTCAGTGACTTTCCCCGCAAGAAGCATGACAAGTTTCGAATTCTATTGCATAATTTGGGTTCAAATAAGTAAAGGAGGCACTTGACCAGCGTCTGCTAACGACATGCTTTGCGGAAAAAGTAATAAACAAATATACTGCTCAACTATTCAACATAAACTCTGGGCACGCGTGTATTTATGCTGGTAAGAATTTCATAAGGAATTGTCCCCGCCCACTCTGCGAGTTTTTCAACAGTAATTGAATTTTTTTTGCCGTTTCCGATTAAAATAACTTCATCGCCGTTATATGCGCTGTCATTTTCAATATTAACAACAATCTGATCCATAGAAATAGCCCCTATTACAGGATAACATCTTCCATTCAACAAAACTTCCGCTTTGCTGCTCATGCTTCTCATGTATCCGTCACCGTAGCCTACAGGCACTGTAACCGAACGGATATCGTGATCGGATTGCCAGGTTGAACCGTAGCCCACCGGATGACCCGCTTTAATAACCTTAAAATAAACCACGCTCGATTTCCATGTTAAAGCCGGTTTTACTTCGACTGTTTTTTTGACTCCGGCGGAAGGATAAACCCCGTATAACATTATGCCCGGACGAACCATATCCAGATTTGCTTCAGGCAGTTGAAGTATAGCACCCGAATTTGAAAAATGCCTTAAGGGATTTTTTAACGAACGCTTTTCGAAAAAGCTGATAACTTCGAGGAATCTCTCTATCTGAAGTTTAGCATGTGTTAAATCTTCAGATTCAGAATTTGCAAAATGAGAAAAGACCCCTTCGACTTCTATGTTTTTACATTTTAGCGAAACATCGAGAAAATTTTCGGCATTGTAATAATGAACACCGATTCTTTCTAGTCCAGTATCTATCTTTAAATGAACCTTTGCCTTCGTTTTCATCTGTGCGGCTGTTTCATCAATCTGTTTTAATTTTTCAATTGAGTGTGCCGTAATTGTTAAATTATGTTTTAAGAACAGCGGCACTTGATTGCCTAAAATTCCGCCCAAAACTAAAACAGGCATTTTAATTCCAACTTCCCGCAGAAGAATTCCTTCTTCAAGAACCGCAACGCCAAGATAGTCGGCTTTTAATTCTTCCATTAATTGTGCAGTGCGCACCAACCCGTGTCCGTAAGCATTTGCCTTTAATATAGGCATTACTTTAGCAGGTGAAACGTGCTCTTTTATTTTTTTGAAATTTTCTGCTAGTGTTTTTAAGTTTATTTCAAGGTGTGTCGGACGAATAATTTCATCAACACTTATAATTGGATGATTTACGCTGCTGTTCATTTTTCATATAATTAATTGCTGCAAAAATAAAATAATTATTGGAGAATAAATTGATCCAAAACTATCCGGAACTCCGCTTTCTCTGAAGCGTCTAAAACATGATATTGACAAACTGGTATTGATAATAAATTTATTATTTTCAAGATTAGTTTTATAAGGAATGAAACTTATGGAACAAAACCAAATAAGAACAATCCGCAGCCAGCTTTTAGATAGACGCGAAAGGCTTCGCCAGATTACTTCGCAGTCCGGTACCAACGTTCATTTCTTAAATTTATTAAAAGAAGTTGACAGCGCACTAGAACGGATGGACAGCGGTACATATGGAATTTGTATGGTCTGCCATGATCCGATTGAAGACGAACAACTGCTGATAAATCCCTTAATTAAAGTTTGCCTCGACCATCTGAGTAATGAACAGCGCCGTACACTGGAAAATGATCTCGACCTTGCCTACAAAATTCAATTATCAATGCTACCAAAAAATGACCTGCTCTTAAACGGATGGGAAGTTTATTATCATTACGAACCTGCCGGTGCAGTAAGCGGAGATTACTGCGATATAATTAGTTCGAAAGAAAATCCTTCGGATTTGTTTTTCATAATCGGAGATGTTTCGGGAAAAGGAATAGCTGCATCAATGCTGATGTCGCACCTGCATGCAATGTTTCATAGTATGGTTCCTTTGGGACTTACTACGTCCCAACTTACCGAGCACGCGAGCAGATTGATGTGCGAAAGTACAATGTCCTCCCACTATGCTACACTGCTTAGCATTAAAGCAGAAAGTAACGGAGGAATTGAAATCTGCAATGCGGGTCATCCTTCGCCGCTGATTGTAAAAAAAGACAGGCTGCATAAACTTGAGGCTACAGGCATGCCGATTGGTCTTTTCTGCGATTCTGAGTATTCCGTCCATAAAACAACCCTTGAAAGCGGAGATATATTATTGCTTTATACCGATGGGCTTACCGAATCATTTTTTAACGATGAGGAATACGGAATTGACCGGCTGTCTAAATTTGTTTTAAGGAACGCCGCTCTCCCGCCGAAAGAATTGACCAATAAATTGGTCGAAGATGTTAATGAGTACATTAAAGGTACACACAAGAGAGATGACCTGACAATTATGGCAATCAGAAAATCATAATTTGGGTAATTAAAACATATAAGTCCGAAGGAACTTCGAGACTACTAAAAAAGAAAGGAACTTTTTATGGTCGAAATAATTGGATATACTGCGTCGGTTCTTGTAGCTATCTCTTTAATGATGAGTTCCATTTTAAAATTGAGAGTAATCAACTTAGCTGGCGCAGTTATTTTTACAATATACGGACTCATAATCGGTGCATATCCAGTTGCAACAGTCAATTTTTTTATTTCAATAGTAAACATATATTATTTGCTGGAAATTTATTCACGAAAGGAATATTTCAGGGTACTCGAAGTCGAACCAGAAAACGATTATCTGAAAAGTTTCTTATCTTTTTATGAAACTAACATTAAAAAATATATCCCTTCTTTTGATTTCTCAATCACAAAAGAACACACTGCATTTTTCGTACTGCGAAACATGGTGCCTGCCGGATTAATAATTGCACAGAAGACTAATGATGAAAAAATTTTTGTTGATCTGGATTTTGTTATTCCTGGTTATAGAGATTTTAAAATTGGGAAGTTTGTCTACAACAAAATATTCAACGATAGAAAGATAAAAGAAATAAACTCTCATCCCGGCAGCTTTGTCCATGAAAAGTACTTGAAAAAAATGGGTTTCAGAAAAAAGAACAGTAACGGAGAAACAATTTATTCGTTAATGATGAATTAACACAATGATTTTTGAAATCTTGTTTGAGAATAATGATTTTATTGCAGTAGACAAACCCCCCGGAATAACATCGGCTCATGAGAGCAAAAAATCGGACACATCGCTTTTTGAGCTTGTTTGCCGAAAATTGAATCAAAAATTATTTATTGTTCACAGACTCGATAAAGAAGTAAGCGGTGTAATTCTTTTTGCAAAGAGTCCGGAAGTGCATAAACAGTTAAATAGTTTGTTTGCCGGAAGAAAGGTTAAGAAGACCTACGAAGCAATAGTTCACGGTATAGTGAAAGAAACTTCCGGGGTTATTGAAAACCCGATTCGGGAATTCGGCTCGGGAAGGATGAGCGTTGATAATAAAAGGGGAATGCCGGCTAAAACTGAATACATAGTAATTAAACAATTCAGGGATGCAGCGCACTTAAATGTATTTCCCAAAACCGGCAGACGGCATCAAATAAGAGTTCATCTTTACAGCATTGGTCATCCTATTATCGGCGACTTAAAATACGGGGACAAAAATTTACAAGGCGGTTTTCCACGTTTAATGCTCCACTCTTCCAGAATCGAATTTGTTTTTAAGGAGAGAGAATTTTTAATTGAATCACTGCTTCCGGAGGAGATGAAGAAATTTCTAAATTCACTCGAATAAACAAAGAGCAATATTCAGTACGCTATGCGCTAAGCTCTGTGCGCTCTGCCCTCTTTGACCATTCATACATTCACTCTGCGGTTTGCCTCTGCATTCTGAATCTTACATTCATGCAATAATGCATCCATGCAGACAGCAGTTTCCCTCTTTAATCAGGAGCTTTCGTAAATTTGTGTTATAAAAAAGTTAGTTTAGTTATATTAGCATTGCATGAAAAACGAACCCGAAAAAATTAACAGGTCATTAAGAAAAATATATATAGTTTCAAAAAGATGGCTGCAGCAAAAACTTTCTAAGATAACCCTGCCGGATTACACCGTTTTTTCAATCTTTGCAATTATCACTGGTGTTGTAGTCGGTTTCGCTGCGGTATTTTTTCATAATTCTATAGAATTTTTCAACAAACTATTTTTTGAACAGACTGCGGGCGGTTTGTTTTTCCTGGGTGCGGCTGCAGTAATTGCAATTCCAGCAATCGGAATGCTTATCCAGGCAATAATGATTATTACCGCTCCCAATATTTCCAGAAGAAAAGGAATTTCGGAAGTAATAAAGGCAGTTGCAATCAGAGGCGGTTACATTCCGCTTAGAACTACAATTTTTCATTTCTTTGCTCCGGTAATCAGCATCGGTTCGGGTAATACGGTCGGGCCCGAGGGACCGGCGGCTCAATTCGGCGGCGGAGTTGCAAGTAAGCTTGGCAGCATATTTAAGCTTTCAGATTCCCGGAGAAGAATGTTCACTGCCGCAGGTTCGGGCGCCGCTATAGCAGCAATATTCAATACACCAATGGCAGGAATATTTTTTGCTCTTGAAGTTGTACTGCTTAACGATTTCCAAACCGCAACTTTTTCTGCACTGATTCTTTCATCTGTTACTGCAAGTACAATTTCGAGAATCTTCCTCGGTAATAAATCTGTCTTTAATTTTGTTAGTCCGGTAATTGGCAGCTATCAGAATTTATATTTGTACGCAATACTCGGAATTCTTGCCGGATTGCTTTCCCTTTTGTTCATTCGTTATTCAAGTGCACTCGATAAATTTATTCATAAAAAAATTTCAATGAAAATACCCCAGTGGGTTTTAATGACTCTAGTCGGATTGTTGATGGGTGTTTGCGGATATTTTTATAA
This sequence comes from Melioribacter roseus, assembly GCA_020722085.1. GTDB lineage: Bacteria > Bacteroidota > Ignavibacteria > Ignavibacteriales > Melioribacteraceae > Pyranulibacter. The sequence goes on along the minus strand of DYLN01000061.1, from coordinate 13,141 downwards.
GGATATTTTCGGGATCGGGTATAAAGGTATTAACCACATTCTTGCGCAACTTCTTGATTGGAAAGTTGTTCTTGTGCTTCTTGCACTTAAATTTATTCTTGTGCCGTTGATTTTAAATAGTGGGGGATTCGGTGGACTTTTTGCTCCTTCTCTTTTTATGGGAGCTAGCCTCGGTTATTTGTTTGCGATTGCATTGAATTTTTTTTGGAGTGTAAATGCCGATCCAACCGCTTTCGTTCTCGTAGGCATGGGTGCTGTACTGGGCGGTATAAGTTCTATTCCCATCACTGCAATTCTTATAATTTTCGAGATGACGAAAGATTATTCTTTTATTATACCTCTTATGCTTACTGTTGTTGCAAGTACAATGATTGTACAAATTTTTCTTAAAGGCTCGGTTCACGTTAAACACCTTGAAGAGCAGGGTTACAGACTTGCACACGGCATGGGACTGAATATACTTCGCAATAAGTTTGTCGATGAAATAATTCGCAAAGATGTAATGCTTATTCCACAAAACACACCGCTGTCAGTTTTAGTTGTAAAATTGGTGAATGCACCGCACAGCACTTTTTATACAGTGGATGAAAAAGGAAAAATTACCGGCATAATAACCGATACCGAACTGCGTCCCATAATAACGGAATACGAACATATTCGTGAGGTGCTTGTTGCTGGTGATATTGCAAGTCAGAATTTTGTTACTGTTTATAATTCCGATGACCTTGACCATGTGATGAAAGTTTTTGAAAGTAAAGATGTTGATGAACTGCCGGTCGTTACAGTTTCGGAACCAGATAAAATTATAGGAACTGTCTGGCGGCAGGATGTTATCGCTGTTTATAACAAAGAGAGCCTAAAATATAATGTTGCAGACAGCTTTGCCCGCGAATTAAAATCTATCGACAAAACAATGACAGCAAAAGTAGCTAATGGATACTCAATCATCGAAAGAAATGTGAAAAAAGAGTTTGTCGGCAAAACACTGGCACAGTTGAAACTTAGAAATAATTACGGTCTGGAAGTCCTTATGATAAAACACTCCCCCTCACCTTTTGCATCGCATGAAGAAAACTCGGACATCGTAATTCCCGACCCCAATTATGTAATCCAAGCTGACGATACACTTGTGCTTTTTGGTGCCGATGATAAAATTGCAGCCACAAACACTTGGTAGTAACTTTTGCTTTTGGAAAGTTGCGTCTGAGTAATCGGTTCAGTTAGAGGTAAACAGAAAAGCTACATTTTCAATTTATGCTATTTTTGTCAAAACCAAAACAAATGTATTTAATAATTCTTCCTTCCCTCAAGTAATGCTTTTCGTATCTTGTTTGTATTGATGTGTAAATATCATTCTGCTGCTCGGCATACAAGTTTTCCGACTTCGCATAAATAGTTAAACCGGCTTCCTCAATATTTTTAAGTGCGAAATTGTAGAGACCTTCGTTGTCGGTTTTGAAATGTACTTTGCCGTCACTAATCAACAGCGACTTATAGATTTTTATGAACTCCGCAGAAACGAGTCTTCTCGACTCTGTTCTTCTTTTTACATGCGGATCCGGAAAAGGTAAAAGTATTTCCTCAAATTTTTGGTTTTTAAAAATTTCCGGCAGCCATTCCGCCCGCGAAATAAGAAATGCAGCATTGTTTAGCTTCAGTTCCAAACTTACTTTAGCTCCAGCCCAAATGCGCGCACCTTTTATATCAACTCCAAGAAAATTTCTTTCCGGGAATTCTTTGGCAAGATTTATTGTGTAGTCGCCGTGTCCGCAGCCTAATTCTATTGTGATTAGATTTTTGTTGTTAAAGTAACGGAGAATTTCACTTTCTGGATCAGCATGCTTTCCGTCGAACACATTTGGAAGATCTCTAACGCCGGCTATTTTTTTATGTTTTGTTCTGCCCATAAATTCTTTTAATAACTTTTGCAAAGATAAAGAATTTGTTCCTCTTTAAGATTCACACTCAAATTCATATCTTTGATTCACATTAATTTGGAGAAATAAAATATACCGTACATTCATGATTTTGAAGTAAACATGGACGGACAAATACGAAAGAAAGGAGCGGTTTTGCAGAGTCTCCTAAATCATCAAATTCATCACAGGGCACAAATGACCGTTCTAATGCGGCAGCACGGCTTAAAAATTATCGGAATTTACGGTCGGGCAAAGGAGGAATGGGCAGCAATAAATATGCAGCCGATGGAATAAAAGCTATCCCACTGAGGTCTGACGACTAACAAACGTACTCTGCGAAGAACGAGCGAGGTGGCTTTTAAATTGTGATGATGTCAATAGATAAGATGTGGGATTTTATCCGTGCTGTGAAAGTTATACGGCAAAACAAAATCAAAAAAAATTCTCTCGCTTAAAAATGAAAAAACTTATTTCAAGCAAACCGATTTTGTCTTTTTTTATTTTTTCTGTTTTATGGAGCTGGATATTTTTCGGTACATTAATCATTTTGAAAATTACTGGCAGAAATCTTATCGAGGAATATAATGAAAGATCAATCTTATTTTATTTGTTATACCTCTTCGGTGCTTTGGGACCGGGAGTTGCCGGACTAATATTTACGAAAATAACAGAAGGCGGGCTCATTCATCTTTTCAGCCGGCTTAAATTTTCTGCGTTCAATAAATATTTGTATTTTGTTTTTTTAATCCCTTTTGTCTGTGTTCTTTTTACAAGACTGTTTTTCAGTCTATTCGATATATCTCCCCTTGCTGATTGGAATGACTGGTTAATGGTTTTAATATTTTCACTTTTGTCCGGAATATTTCAAGAATTTGGCTGGCGCGGTTTTGCACACAGAAAATTTTTGGATAGAACCTCGCCTCTTATTGCCGGAATAGCGGTAGGATTTATGTGGGGCACCTGGAGCCTTGCCAGTTTATACTGGACTGCCAATAACTTTTTCGGAAAGCTATTTGGAGTTTACTTTATTGCTTCGGCTTTCATTCCGCTTTTGTCTTATTCGGTTATTATTTCATGGATATATAATTTGACCAAAGGTAACCTTTTGTTTATTATTCTTTTCCATACAAGTATATTTTTTTTTCAAAATGTTTTTATTGTTTCCGGCAAGAATGCAGTTGAATCGGTAAAATTGTTTTTAATTTATTCTATGGCGACATTTGTTCTTGCTGCAATTATTTCTTTAAGTGTAAAAACAATGTGGTCGAAAAAAATTGAGTCGACTCAATAATTTTTATGAAAAATAAACCGGGCATTAAAGAAATATCGGAAACTTTTAAGAAGGCTCTTCACACAGCGAAGCGTTCGCATAAACATGCCGGACTTATAAATGCAGAGGATACCTCAATAATTTTTTACGATTATTCTTTTTTAAAATGCAGACTTGAGCAGATTAGGAATTCATTTCCGGCAGACATATTAAATACTGTCGCAATTAAAGCAAATCCACTGGTAAAGAATCTAAAATTTTTTAAAGAAGAAAAATTTGGTCTTGAAGCTGCCTCCCTCGCGGAATTATATTTAGCCGAGAAAAGCGGAGTACATCCGTCGAAAATTGTTTTTGACTCACCAGCTAAAACAGAAAAAGAGCTTGAATATGCGCTAAAACTGGGGGTACGTATCAACGCAGATTCATTTGCAGAGCTTGAAAGAATTGATAATCTGCTAAAAAAAATAAAATCGAAAAGTGAAATAGGGATAAGAATAAATCCGCAGGTCGGCTCCGGCAGAATTAAAATTACAAGCACTGCAGACGAGTATTCCAAATTTGGAGTTCCGATAAAAAATTTTAAGGATGAATTAAAAAATTCTTTTGCCGAATTTTCCTGGCTAACCGGCGTTCATTTACATATCGGTTCTCAGGGAATCTCTTTAAAAATGCTTCTGGATGGAATCGGTGCTGTATATGAATTTACAGAAATGACAAACGATTTTTTGCAAATCAAAAATCTTCCGAACAGAATAAAAAGTTTCGATATTGGAGGGGGACTTCCTGTTCGGTATAAAAAAGATGATGTGGAAATCAGCGTTTCTGAATATGCAAAAGAAATAAAGAAAAATTTCCCGGCTTTATTTTCAAAAAAATATAAATTGCTAACGGAATTCGGCAGATGGATAAATGCAAACGCCGGCTGGACGGCAAGCAGGGTTGAATATGTGAAAAAGCAAGGTGGGATAAACACTGCGGTAATTCACGTCGGAGCCGATATGTTTTTGAGGCGTGTTTATAATCCGGGCGAATGGCATCACGATATTTCCGTTCTTGATTGTAACGGTGAAATAAAAAAAGGGAAAAAGAAAAGATATGTGATTGCCGGTCCTTTATGTTTTTCTGGAGATATAATTTCAACAAACATTTTGCTGCCGGAAACTGAGGCGGGCGACTTTGTGATTATTCACGATACCGGCGCATACACACTTAGTATGTGGTCGCGTTATAACAGCCGTCAAATGCCTAAAGTTATTGCTTACCTCGAAAACGGGAAGGAATTTACAGTGATTAAAAAAAGGGAGAAACTTTCAGAACTTTATAGTTTCTGGAGTTAATTTCTTATCTCTATATATCCTCTTTCAGGTTATGGTTTCTAATTTAGTGCATCCCATAGTTTTTAATTCCTACTAATTTTTTTCTTGACATCAAGAAAAGATACTCTTAATTCTGTTATGAGCGTATGCTCAAAACTATTTTTATGGCAAGACCTAAAAAATGCAGACATATAAGATGCAGTCCCACTGCTAATTATTTTAAGCCGCGGGGAATTCCCATGTATGAACTTGAGGAAATCGTTCTCGAAGCAGACGAACTGGAAGCATTAAGATTGGCAGATTTAAATGGTCTTTCGCACGAAGATTCTGCAGAAAAGATGAAGATTTCACGGGCAACCTTCGGAAGAATAATTGAAATTGCGAGACACAAAGTTGCTGATGGAATTCTTAACGGCAAAGCCATAAGAATAGAAAACATAGTCCAAAATTATATAAAAATAGTGAGGTGAAAAATGAGAATAGCAGTAGCAACAAACGACAGTATTCATGTAACCGGACATGTAGGCAGATGCAAGGCATTCATTGTCTTTGAAACCAACGGAAACGAAATAGTGAAAAAAGAAATCCGTGAAAATACATTTACACACCATTCAGCCAGAGGACATGATCATCACGAACATCATCATGGTGAGGGACACCATCATAGCCACCATAATTTAATCGAAGCTTTACGTGATTGTTCCCATTTGATATTCCGTTCAGCAGGCTGGGGATTAATTGAAAATTTGCGGGAAAATAATATTGTGCCGATTTGCACACACGAAAGAGATGCGGAAACAGCAGTGCAAAAATTGCTGAAAGGCGAACTTGAAATAATAGAAGATGCTGTGTGTGCACATAATTGATTTTGTAACTATTTTAGACAATAAGTATTAGGCTAACTCTTTGGTAAAGCCGCTAATTCGCGAATTAGCGGCTATTCAATAATTAGATTTATGAAAAAAATAGTTATTATAATTATTACAGTCCCTATTGCTTTCTTTATTATTTTTGCTTTCGTCGCTACGTTTCTTACCAGCCGCTTTGTTGAAAAGAAAATGGAAAGAGTTAAACTGGAATCGGAAAGCAACAACGCCGGTGTTTTCACTTATGATAAACTTCAAAACATACCCGGGAATGTTAAAAATTATTTTCGGTATGCAATAAAAGACGGCGCAAAAATTCCGAAATCTCTTTTAATTGAACAGAAAGCACTTTTTAAGACGGATGAAAGTTCTCCATACAAAAAACTGTACGCCGAGCAGTTATTCAATACTCAAAAACCGGGCTTTGTGTGGAATGCCGGCATAGATCTCATGCCTTTAATTTGGGTAAAAGGAATTGATTCGTACATCGATGGAAAAGGTAATATGCTCATCAAACTTTTATCCAGCATTACAATTACCGACGCCAAAGGGAAAGAAATCGACCAGGGTGCACTTTTAAGGTATGTGCTCGAGTCGGCATGGTTCCCGACTTTTTTAGCATTGAATAAAAATGCCGATTGGAAAGAAATAAGTGACAGCACTGTTGAACTAAACTTAGTTGAAAATGGAATCTTAATGAACATCATTTTTTACTTTAATAAAGAACATCAAATAATAAAATCAAAAACCGAAAGATACCGCTCTACAAACTCCGGTTATATTTTAACTCCCTACACCGGCTATTACAGTAATTATAAATTGATTGACAATTTCATGATACCGACCCATGTTGAGGTTGAATGGAACATGCCGGACAAAAATTTTCTCTACGGCAAATTCGATATTACAAAAGTTGAATACAATTACTAATTATGAATGTAAAGGAAATCATTGACCAGCTAAAAAAGAACGGCAATCCGAAAAATCTTGAGAGGGTGACACGCTTCGGCATCAATGTGGAAAACGCATTTGGAAATTCTCCCGCACACTGAAAAACTTTGGAAAAAAATTGGAAAAAATCACGGGCTTGCACTTGAACTTTGGCAGACTGGCATTTACGACGCACGCCTGCTGGCTTTTCTTATTGACGAATCCGAAAAAGTTACAAAAACGCAAATGAACAAATGGGCAAAAGATTTTAATTCGTGGGATATTACCGATGGAACATGTCTCCACTTTAAAGAAGCCGTAAAACTTGCCGGAGAAATAAAAAAATTAAACTCAAAATCTGCTCGTTGGATTGCAAATGACGCTCTACGGGAATTGAAAATCCTAAATTAAAGTTACGCATGTAATGTCCGGAGATTTTGCTGTTTTTTGTTTTCATTTTTTCAGCTATTTTAACATCAGTATTTTTAGGAGTATTATCTTGTTTCTCACCACCTAATCATTCCATCTAATCACTAAAATTATTGTTTTTCATTTCAGCCGAAAGGAAAATTTATGATTAAGTTTATTGCAGGTCTGCCGGTTATAGTTAGAACATCTTTTTTATTAATTCTATCCAATATGTTTATGACTTTTGCCTGGTACGGGCATTTAAGAAATCTTGCGGATAAAAAATGGTATATTGCAGCAGTGATAAGCTGGTCAATCGCTCTTTTTGAATATATTCTGCAGGTACCTGCTAATAGAATCGGCTATTCCGAACTTTCTATTTCTCAATTAAAAATTTTGCAGGAAGTAATTACGCTCTCGGTTTTTGTGCCGTTTGCTGCTGTGTATATGCATCAGCCGTTAAAATTAGATTATCTTTGGGCTGCATTGTGTCTCGTTGGTGCGGTTTATTTTATATTTAGATCGGCGTGATAGGCAAAGCGTGAAACTCTTGATTGATGGATGATCCAATTTACGGTCGAGGAACTATCAAAACTTGGTATGCGTCTAATATATGCTACAAACTATTTTTTATCATATTGGAGGTCAATATGCTTAACAGATTCAAATCTTTTTTACCGCTATTTACGATTCTGCTGGTTTTATCATTTCAAGGGTTTACAAACAACGATAGTCCGGGTTCAGGCTTAGATACAAAAAATCTTAATCCCTCTGTAAAGCCTCAGGATAATTTTTATGAATATGCGACTGGAGGCTGGATGAAAAATAATCCGATTCCTCCAGAATATAGTCGCTGGGGTACTTTTGAAATGTTGTCGGAAGAAAATTATAAAGTTCTGAAGAAAATTCTTGAAACGGCAGCAGAAGATAAAACAGCAAAGCAAGGCACACCCGATCAAATGATCGGAGATTTCTACGCAACCGGAATGGATACTAATGCAATCGAAAAATCCGGCATAGAACCGATAAGCCAATACCTTCTTGAGATTAATGCCTTAAATGATAAAATGGACATGGTCAAACTGGTAGCTAAACTTCATCAATTGGGTACAGGAGGATTTTTTAATTTCTTTGCTGGTATCGATTCCAAAAGCAGCAATATGAATGCCGCACAAATTAGACAGGGCGGCGTTAATTTGCCGGATGTCGAATATTACACCAAAGACGATGATCACTCCAAAGAAATCAGAGAAAAATATTTAACTCATATTGTAAACATGTTTAAGCTTATCGGAGTAAGTGAGACAAGAGCAAAACAATACGCAGATGTAGTTATGAAATTAGAAACCGAACTTGCTAAAGCTTCCAACACACGTCTGCAAAACAGAGATCCCGAAAAAACTTACAACAAAATGGACGTTAGAGAACTGAAGTATCTTGCCAATGGTTTTGACTGGGATATTTATTTCGATGGGCTCGGTGTCAAAAATATCGGGAACGTTATTGTCGGTCAGCCGAAATTTCTTGAGGAACTAAGCAAGATGATGAAAGATGTTTCTCTTAACGACTGGAAAATTTATTTGAAATGGAATGTAATTCATGACGCCGCTCCTTATCTAAGCTCCGCATTCGAAAACGAAAATTTTGATTTCTACGGAAAATATTTAAACGGACAAAAAGAACAGCAGCCAAGATGGAAAAGAGTATTATTTGCAACAAACAGTGCTATGGGAATGATGCTTGGTAAGCTTTATGTGCAGGAAGTTTTCCCTCCCGAAGCAAAAGCAAGAGCAAAGGCAATTGTGGATAATCTGCTTAAAGCTATGGGTGAAAGAATTAAAAATGTCGAATGGATGAGTCAAACAACAAAAGATGCTGCACTCAAAAAGCTGAGCACCTTCGGCGTTAAAATCGGCTACCCGGATAGATGGAAAGATTACACGGGATTAACAATAAAACGCGATTCCTATTTTAATAATGTGATGCGTGCTAACGAATGGGCGACTCAGGATAACCTGAAGAAAATTAATCAGCCGGTCGACCAAACCGAATGGGGAATGACTCCGCAGACAGTAAATGCATACTACAGTCCACAAAGGAATGAAATAGTTTTTCCCGCAGCAATTCTACAGCCTCCTTTCTTTGACCCAAATGCAGACGATGCTGTAAACTATGGCGCTATGGGTGCTGTTATCGGACACGAAATAACCCACGGCTTTGACGACCAGGGAAGGCAATTTGATGCGGACGGAAATTTAAGAGACTGGTGGACAAAAGAAGATAACGATAAATTCAAAGCACGCGCTCAAAAATTGATTGATGAATATAACAGTTTCACCCCTGTAGACACATTTCATATTAACGGTGCTTTAACATTAGGCGAAAACATAGCCGACCTCGGTGGACTTACGGTTTCGTTCACTGCATTTAAGAACACAGACCAATATAAAAATGGTGAGAAGATTGACGGCTTTACCCCGGCACAAAGATTTTTCCTTTCGTGGGCACAGGTGTGGAGAAATAATATTCGCGACAGCGCATTAAAACTTAGACTTAAGACAGATGTTCATTCGCCCGGATATTTTAGAGTAAACGGACCTCTTATGAACATGCCGGAATTTTTTGAAGCTTTTGATGTTAAACCCAATGATCCGATGAGAAATTCTGACGACAAAATTGTCAAGATATGGTAAACCTTGCGGGCTGGGACGCCTGTCTTTCAATGTACTTTGCACGGCAGACAGGCTGTCCCAACCGCAATTAATTTAGGTTGTCTCAAAAGTTATTTGTGCCTGCATACCAGAGTGTTCCTGCACTGATGTACCTAAGCCCAGATAGATTTTTTTGTGCTCTTCCCAAAGCGGTATCTCATTGATAAAAAATCTTGAACTTAATCTTTTTTTTTACTTCAATTCTGACATTTTCTTTATATTTGATATTACACATCTGGACACAAAACTATTTAAAGGTAATAAATGATTGCTCTCGAAGTAAAAAATCTTACCAAACGGTTTGATAAAATTCTTGCTGTCGATGATGTTTCGTTTGAAGTACCCGAAGGTAGTATTTTCGGTTTGATCGGAAGAAACGGTGCCGGTAAAACAACTACCATTCGCATGATGATGAACATTTATCTGCCCGACAAAGGTGAAGTTACACTCCGCGGATCAAGAGTCGGACAGGAATTCAAAAACCGGGTCGGCTACCTGCCCGAGGAACGAGGCCTGTATAAAAAAATGAAAGTACTCGATACTCTTTTGTACTTTGCTGAAATTAAAGGAAAAAGCGGAAAAGAGGTTGAAAAAAAAGCCGTTGAATACTTAAAAAGATTTGAACTTTACGACCGGCGCATGAGCAAAATCGAAGACCTCTCAAAAGGCAACCAGCAGAAAATTCAATTCATTACAACGGTGCTTCACGATCCGGATTTTATTATACTCGATGAACCTTTTGCAGGATTGGACCCTATCAATACAAATCTTCTTAAAGAAATAATTCTCGAGATGAAAGAAAAAGGGAAGGTGATAATTTTTTCAACTCACTTAATTGATTATGCCGAAAAAATGTGCGACCACCTTGCAATGATTGACCACGGAAAAATTATTTTGAAAGGTGCTCTGATAGATATTAAATCAAAATTTGCACAGCGAAATGTAAGTCTCACTTACGAAGGTGATATTTCCTTTTTGCACAACAATCATATCGTTGAAAAGATTAACAACTTTGGAAACACCACCGGCATTAGAGTGAAAGAACCGCAGTACGCACAGCAGCTTTTAAGATTGCTGGTAGATAACAACGTCCAGGTGAAACAATTTAACGCTAATGATATTTCACTCTACGAGATTTTTATAGAACTTGCGGGCCGCGAAGACGGCAAGGAGGCGGCAAATGTTCAATAAAAGAGTAATGGCAGTATTTAAAAGAGAAGTTAAAGAAAGAGTGATCTCCAAAGGATTTATTTATATGACTATACTCCTGCCAGTGTTTATGTTCGGGATCGTCGGCATTCAGACGTACCTCTATACCGAACAATCGACTAAATATAATTTGATTGTTATTTCGGAGACACAGGATTTAACCAGCCGTATTCAGGATGACATTTTGTCTTCCGATTTGATAAAGGAAAATTATGCGTTCAGATTTTACACTATGAGTAAAGAACAGCTAAATAACTTCTTAAACGAAAACAAAAAAGAACTTCTCGATGAAAAAATAACCGGTGTTATTTATTTGCCGGCTTCAGCGCTGAACGACAAAAAAATTGAGTACTATTCCAAGACTCCACATAACTTAAAACTTTCCGAAAAATTGAGCGGACACATAAACAAAGTTTTGGTCGATGCATATTTTAACAATAAACAGCTTTCGCAGGACGAGCTTAATTTTGCCCGGCAGGCTGTTAACTTTTCAGGACTCAAAGTGACAAAAGAAGCAGGCTTTGAAGAAGAAGGTTATGGCAGTCTTGTTCTTTCTTATTTGTTTACGTTTCTTCTTTACATGAGTTTATTAATGATGGGGCAAATGATCCTTCAATCAGTAATAGAAGAGAAAACAAGCAAAATAGTTGAAGTAATTCTTTCCTCTGTTAGTTCGAAAGAATTGATGACAGGAAAAATTCTCGGCTCTGCTGCAACAGGCACTCTGCAAATGATAATCTGGCTTTCTCCGGTTGTTCTTGTTGCATCAACTACATTATTTGCTCTTCCGCCCGATATAACAATTAATGTAACAACCATTCAAATTGTCTATCTCATTGTTAACTTCTTTTTTGGGTTAATGATATTTCTCGGACTCTTTGCTACCGTTGGATCCATCTTTGATAATTCGCAGGATGCACAGTCCGGTTTATGGCCCGTTATGATTTTGATAATTATTCCATTCTTCATCGCTTTTTCAATGATTCAAAACCCCAACAGTGCAATTGGAAATGCAGCCTCTCTTTTTCCACTTGCAAATATTATTGTGATGCCGGCAAGAATGGTGATTGTCGATGTGCCGCTCTGGCAGCTTTTCCTTACAATACTGATTAACATCGCAACATTCTTCGCAATCTTTCCTGTCGCAGGGAAGATTTACCGTGTTGGCATTTTAAGAACAGGGAAAAAACCTTCGTGGGCAGAAGTTGTAAAATGGCTGAAGTATAGATATTAGTAAGATTTGGATGGGGCTTATGGAAGAAAAAGAAATACAATCCCGTCTTATTGAAAAACTTGGTAAAGATTTTTCACTGAAAGAAGAATCTCTTCCGTCTGACCCTGGACTTTCTTCAATTAAAGAACATCTTATTGCAAGAATAAAAATATTAATGGCATCGGATTACGATAGGTTCATCAATAGTTTATACAGAATTGATGTTGACGAAAGAAAAGTCGGCAATATTTTGTATTCGAAGGATATCGAGAATATTCCGGCAAAACTTGCCGAGTTGATAATTGAAAGACAGATTCAGCGAATCAAAACTCAGATGTTGTATAAAGAAGGGAAGTTATAATCAACCATTTTTCTTTTTAAGACGAGCTTGCCAATACAAAAATTTATTAGAAATTAATTTTGACAATTAAAAAGCCTCTCTCCTTTGGGAAAAGGAGCTACCAATTAACCCACATCCCGGTATTTTGAGAGCAGCCCTTTAGAACCTGCACCAAGACTTAAAATTGAGCGCATTGCATCATCAATAGGATAATCGATTTTAAAAACGTTCTCCCTTCTAACATGATAAATATAACCCCCTGTTGGCGCCGGCGCAGACGGAATAAAAACTGTTACGTAGCCGTTTTCATGTTCGTCAGTTATAAATGCTGTAAGTAAAGTGTCACTGCCATAAAGTTTAACTAGGGCAGTCGATTTAAATAAAATTTTGTCTCCCCCAAAAAGCTGTGTTACAGTTTCTTTTATTATTTTATACGGCGGCACTCTCTTTAAAAAACGATCCTCCAAAATTGAAAATGTAAATTTTCCCATTTCGGTCTGTACAACCAACCCTACCGCAAAAAATAAAAGCAGTATGATTACTATTGCAATTAATGAAGCAACAAATTCATTTAGTCGCGCTGTTTGAATAAGAAGATTTGTAATTGGACTAATATTTTCCGTAAGAAAATCGAAAAACCAGTTGAGTACAAATATCAAAACAATAATTGGCAGCACAACTAAAAATCCGCCGAATAACGTTGTTTTTAGAAACGACTTTAGCTTTTTCATTTTTCACCGATTTTTATTTAACAAGCCTTTTTTCATATAATGAATTTAACAATGCATCTGAACTTTTCAAATAATAAGCTTAATATGCCGATATGCTGTGCGTCGATAAATTACAATCCTTACGTTAAGTAAGCAATTTGTCCTTATTAAATAATCGTTATATTTCCCATATTTGTCCAAAATAAACATTTAGGGATACGGCGCACATTAAAAGAAATTCGTTAAAAA
>DYLN01000206.1 GCA_020722085.1 Melioribacter roseus | reverse complement strand
TCCCAAGCAGAATCCACGCCCGCCCACACGCAGGTAACGCAAACCGTTCGGCGGCACATTGCAAGCAGCAGTAAGGGAAATCAATGTCAAGCAGAATCAAAATCCCTGAAACAGAAATAAAAATTCTTTTTGCGAAATCGGGCAATTTGTGTGCTTTTCCTTCGTGCCAAAACCCTATTATTGCTAATGAAGGAGATGAAGATAAGCCATTGGCAGAGATGGCTCATATCATTGCATATCAAGACAATGGTCCCCGCTCCGACCCAAACGTTCCAATATCTGAAAGAAATAAAGCCTCTAACCTTATTCTCTTTTGCCCAACCCACCATACAATAGTTGACAAATTTGAATATCAATACAATACACAAGTGCTTCGAGAAATGAAACGATTGCATGAAGCACGCATTATTCCACCAAGAGAAAGGCAGATTCAATCAGAGTTAAAAAGCGAATTTTTATACGCATCCTTTTTGCCTATTTCACATCTACCTTTCTTTGTTTTTTCAGCGGTGACACCATACAGAAAGAACAATATTCTTGAGTTGTTTGACATTCTCAATACTCAAGAAAATAAGGGCATATTTTACGCATTTGAGTTAAAGGACCAACGCCTTTACACATTTTTTGATTTGCGAGAACCCAATAACCCATTTCGTGGTGCATACGACCAAACTACCGTAGAAATATTAAAGGCAACTGATTTGTGGGAAAAGCCCGATTCTCATCGGCTTTATATTGCGTTGCTCAATAGGTCACTAACCAGTTATCTAAAAAAACGCGGGGTTGCTTATGACGCAGAACATTTTAGGCATTACTTCTTGCCTGATAAGGCAACCGTAGAACGGAAGTTTACTTACAAAAGTCTTTCGGGCAAAAATACGTCTAAATCGATTGTTCACAATCCAACCACAAAGTTAACAGGCTTACCAAAATCATATTGGATACATCTTGCTGCCAATTTATCATTTCAGCAAGTAGAAGAACGTCAGTGGGTTTTTACGATTCGCCCAGAACGTCACTTGACTAAAGACGGTTATGAGCCTTATACACATTCTTCAATTGGAAGCAAAATTACCAGAATAAAATCAAAGATGTACAATTGGGAGTATTTACAGGAAATTCAATTGTGGCGTGAATTCTTAACCAATGCAAAACCTCGTTTGTATTTATCGTTTGGAAAACAATCTATCGTTATCGAGAATGTACTCTTAAAAGAAGAAATAAGATGGATAGGTGTTCTTGATGACGAAAAAGATTTTGTTTCTCAACAACATCCCGAAGACCTCTTTAGTTTTGCTGAAAGCCAGTCTTTCGAAAATGCCGAAGATGATTTTGATGGCGATTTATTTCTAGGTGAATTTGAAGATGTCTAACCACCTCCATAGAAAATCTTTTTTGCACTCCCCTCAAATGACGCTTCAATGGCTTGAAGAGCCACAGTTATCTTTTGGCAATGGTCAAACTCACACTAATCCTAAAATTGGAATTCCGCTTTTTGGTCCAAAATCGCTGAACACATCAAGACATAAAAGCCAAGTGCATATTGGTTTTGTTGGAGAGTCGGACGCAATAGAAAAAGTTAAGCGTTTCCTAGTTGAGTGTTCCAAAGGTATTCTTGCAGTTGACATTGAAAATGGCTCACAATCATTTCCTGGAATCTCTACCGAGCAGGGATTTGGGTTTGAAACAGTATTGTCGGATTCTTTGGTGCAAAAAATAACATCTTCCGAGAAAGAAGGTATCAAGAGAGGCAAATCGGCAGAATTTCAGTTTTCCGCCACATTAGACCTGATCGAAGAAAAAGTTAGCATACTTTGCGAGCAAGACCATCCACTTGATTATATTTTCATTGTCTTGACAGAGAGCGTTTACAATGACATTAGAGTTGTAAAAACTTTCGATCCCATATCAGGTAAAGGGCGAGTTACAAGAAATTTCAGGCGGGCGTTAAAAGCACGGTTGATGAAATACAACAAGCCTACACAAATTATTCGAGATTCAACAACCGAACATACCAGCGATGAGAGAGATATGCAAGATTTAGCAACCCGTGCTTGGAATATCATTACAGGAATGTATTTCAAAGTAGGCGGGCTTCCTTGGGGTCCAACGGGATTAGAACCAGCAACTTGCTTTGTTGGAGTAAGTTTTTTTCACCCATTTGGCGAACCAAGTTATATGCGAGCAAGCATTGCACAGGCATTTAACGAGCATGGCGATGGACTTGTTTTACGTGGACAAAAATTTAAATGGGATGATGAGATAGGCAAATCGCCACACCTACCTCAAACTTTGGCTAACCAACTGGTGACCGAAGTTCTACACCGCTATCAAATGGAGCTCAAACAAAAGCCACGACGAGTAGTTATCTATAAATCGTCACGTTTTGAACCTGCCGAGCGAGATGGTTTCAAAAACGCTCTCATAGAAGTCCCTGAATACGATTTGGTGACAGTTGGAACATCAGGAAATTTTCGTTTATTCAGGTCTGGAGAATATCCACCACTTCGTGGTACAGTAATGAATATCGGAAAAAACTATTTTCTTTACACAACTGGCTATATTCCTGAATTAAAAAAATATCCGCATGGGCATGTGCCAGCCCCGTTACGGATTGTTGACCATTACGGCGATACTTCAAAAAATCAGTTGTTACAAGAACTTTTTGTATTGACAAAAATGAACTGGAATACAGCCAATGTTGATGGTGCATTCCCAATCACTTTACAATTTGCCCGTTTAGTAGGAGAAATACTGAAAGAGTTTCCAGAAGATGAAATACCGAATCCAAAATATATCTACTACATGTAAAGCAAAAAGCCGCCGAACAATGCGTGCACCTGACGTGTGGGATTCTGCGGCATTTTCGAGCATTTTTCTGGCTTC
>DYLN01000205.1 GCA_020722085.1 Melioribacter roseus | reverse complement strand
AACCTTCTAACTGCCGGAATGTTAGACTGATATTTGGCAGTATAAGTAATAGTTATACGTTAGTGTAACAATCATCAAATAAATCTAGAGGTAAAGATGAAAAATCTCAAATTTGTTCTTGCTCCCTTTGTTTTTGTTCTGCTCATTTCTGGCTGTTCAGTTGTTCTGGGCGGCGGGTTATCGGCAACGCCGTTATGTTTCAAGAAGGAGAGACGATGATGACCGATATTCAAGTTGGACTTGACATAGCAACATCCTTGTCAGTAGTTGTTGCAGCGATTACCTTTCTCTTTTCGCTCCGGCGCGAAAATACGAGGACCATAGCGGATCGTCGCCGGGAACTTCGGGTATCTAAGATGACCAGCGTTGTTGCGTCCCTAGTTCAAAAACTCGAAGAAGGATTCACCTTAGACGAAGAAGTGAAGATGGCTGTTGTAGCTGGCAAGACTGAAGATGTGCCAATGCTTGCATATAAATACGCGAAGAGTCTCGAAATATTGATGACGGTGGCCCTCGGAAGCGAACTTGCAGTGTGGGGGAGCTCCGCCGAAATACAGACAATAAGCCGTTTACGAGATGAAACAAGGAAGTGGTATGAGGTAATGCTTGGTAAAGATGTCAGACCGATAACTGACCTCTTAAGCGACATAAGAAACGCTATTCAAGAAATCGCAAAGGAACTTCGTCAAGCGAATGAGACATAACAACCGGTTCCAGCGGACGGCGCTGCGCGCCGCCGCTGATGCTGAGCGTTATATGGCTTAAGGAAAATTATGGAAATCGTAAAGATTAAAATCAAAAACTTCCG
The DNA here is from genome assembly GCA_020722085.1 of Melioribacter roseus. Classification (GTDB taxonomy): domain Bacteria; phylum Bacteroidota; class Ignavibacteria; order Ignavibacteriales; family Melioribacteraceae; genus Pyranulibacter. The sequence continues at coordinate 2,082 of DYLN01000205.1, read as the reverse complement.
GGGAGTGCAATCCGAGGAAAATATTATAATCAAAGATTACAATCTTCTTATAGGTCAGAACGATGCTGGTAAGTCGACAGTTTTGAAAGCCCTAGATTTATTTTTAAATAATAGCGAAGCTTCCGCAGATGTATTAAATGATAAATCTACTTCTAGTGAATTAGAAATTACTTTATTATTCAAGCCGAATTCGAAAAGCATCATTATTGACGAAAACATCGAAACCACTTTTGAAAAAGAAGAATTATTAAATTCTGATAATCTTGTTGAAATAAAAAGAATTTGGGATGTCTCAAAATCTAGGATAAATCCAGATACCTTTATAGTCCGCAAAACATATGAAGATGATTTTTTAATGAAAAATGAAAAAGAGTTGATGAAGCTTTGTAGGGAGAATTCTATTGAAACTACTAAAGGGAATAACGAAGAATATAATAATGTTGAGAAAAGAGAAAAGTTAAGAACCCATTTTCAGTCAATTAATAAAAATTATAATTGGAACTATGAAAAATTATCAACAAGTGGCACGGGGCGCAGTAAACTAATCAATGATGCTATTAAAGGAATATTGCCACGCTTTGAGTATTTCAAAGCCGATTCCTCGTTGTCGGAATCTGATAAATCAATTCAAAAATATTTCAAAGAATTATCGATAGAAGAAATAAAAAATTTTGGAACGAATGAGATTGAAAATATGTAACTGATAAATTGGGTGTTGTTTGTGGCAAAATCGCTGATAAAATAAATCAAGTTGTTCCTACATCTGAAAAAGTGGAACCAGTTATTGAATTCGACTGGAAAAATTTAATTACTACAACATTTAAGACAAAGAATACGGAAAGTAGTATTCCTTTAAGATTACGTGGTGATGGTTTTAGAAGAATTGCTATGATGGCATATTTTGAATATTTAGCCGAAGCTAATAATGCAGAAAAGCAGAACATAGTATTTGGTTTTGAAGAGCCGGAAACTTTTTTACATCCAAGTGCACAAGAAAATTTATTCCAAAAACTTACTGCTTTAGTAGATGCTTCATATCAAGTAATAATTACTTCACATTCACCTGTAATTGTTTCAAAATCAGATAGGTCGAAAGTAACTCACGTTATTAAGAATAATGGACAGACTAATTTTATTCAGAATATAACAGACTTTAAAAACATAATTGATGATTTAGGTATTACAATAGATAATCAATTTATCAAAGAGTTTGAAAAAGCTAAATTGTTACTTTTAGTTGAAGGTATCGACGATGCAAAAGCGTTTAATTATGTCTCTGAGCTTTATAAAGAGAATAATCAAATTACTAATTCATTAATAGAATTAGGAATTTGCTCGATACCATTGGGTGGAAAAGATAGTATCCAACATTGGCACACATTAAATTTATTGAAGGATTTGCAAAAGCCATTTTATATTATTCAAGACTCTGATAAGACTTCTGAAACGAGCGACTCGCCAACTCGGAATAAATTGATAGAATTAGGCTTTATTGAGAACTCACAATTTAACATTTTGAGAAAAAGGTGTATTGAAAATTATATTAATCCCAAAGCTCTTTTAAGATTAATTCCAAATATCGAAATCACTTATGATGCTTTCTCGAATGTTAAAAGTATTTCGAAAGCGCATACTTTAAATGGAATTCTTGGTGGTAATAATATTACAGAAAAACATTTTTGCAGTCAAACTTATGAAGAAATAAAAGAAATGTTTTTGTGTCCCGATAATAGTGACGAATTTATATTTATTTACAATAATATAATCGCCAAATTATAAAACGCCATATAACCCGCAAATCAAAGCGACTGCTTTAAAGGTTACGGCTTTTGACAAATTATTGGCATTGGTTGTAAAAGTAAATTGCTCTTTTAATGTAGTTAACGAAACAAATTAATAAATAATATTGGCGTTGGCTTTTTGGTGTTGCATTGCAGTTATGCGCAGCAGCTTAAAAACAACGCCGTTAGATTGCTTAACAGCAAAGTTCCAAAATTAGGAGATTAGGAAGCATGAAAAGAAATTGTCAGAATTGTATGAATATTTCTTCATATGGAATGGGTGCGGTTAATTGTAAAAAAA
>DYLN01000204.1 GCA_020722085.1 Melioribacter roseus | reverse complement strand
AGCAATTACAAAATTTAGGTTTGAAAATTGCCGATATTATCAAAAGAGAAATCCCCTCAAAAAATTTGCCGTCTGTTAGAGATGAAAAAACAGGCAAATTTGCAAGGATAAGTGATAAGAATAAAGTTTCTGCTTATCCAACAGAATATATTTTAATAATGGAAAAATAAAACTATGACAATAAATGATCTTATCAAAATTTACGAAACGAAAAAGAAAAAATATGGTAAGCAAGCATATCGCCATATTTCAAATGTTTTGAAGGAAGCAAAAGAACAGCATAAAAAAGATTTTAACGGCAACGATCATGAGCAATCTTGGCGAGCTTTCAAGGGCAAAAATCTTGAAAAATTGATTGAGTATATTATCACTGATGAGGTTAGGGCTTTGGGATTGCAAGTGATAAATGGAAATAGTTTAGAGCGAACAAATGGCACGAATTTATCAAAAGAATTAAGTTTGGTAAAAAGAAATTTGATTGTTGATTATGGCGAATTTGGTTCTCATCTGCCTGATGTTGATTTGATTATTTATGACCCAAAGACAAGCAAAGTCGTTGCCGTTCTATCAAGCAAAGTTACTTTGCGAGAAAGAATTGCTCAAACTGGTTATTGGAAAATAAAACTTGCTTCTGACGAGGCGACAAAACATATAAAAGTTTACTTTGTAACGCCTGACGAGGACGGAACGCTAACGATTAAAACACCTGCAAAGAAGGGACGAGCGATTGTTGAAGTGGATACAGATGGTAGTTATGTTTTGAGTGAGACGGATATTGAGGAAAGCAACAAAGTAAAAATGTTTGATAAATTTATTGATGATTTGAAAAAACTTTTGGGATAAATATGACCACACAGGAATTAGAAGAAAAATTAGAGGGGGCAACTGAAACACAAACTGTTGAATTTAAGAATTCTTGTGATTGGGATGTAAAAACGTTCGCGAAAGATATTCTGGCTTTATCAAATGTTCAAGATGGTGGGCATATCATAATAGGCGTTGAGGATGGAAGTTTTAATAGAAAAGGAATAACTGCTACTCAAAAAGAAACTTATAAAATTGATGTTATGAAAGACCAAATGACTGCCTTTGCCGATCCGCATGTAAATTTTACTATTGATTTTCCAAAAGATCGTGACGAAAAAGAATATGCCGTTATTCGCGTTTTTCAATTTGAAGAGGTGCCTGTAATTTGCCGAAAAGATAGCAATGATACAAAAGCGGGCACGCTTTATTACAGAAACAAAAATAGACGGGCAGAAAGCGCCCCTGTTTCTAATTCTTATGACATGCGAGATATTATTCAACTTGCAACAATTCGAATGATGCAAAGAAAGGTAGAACTTGGTTTTACTGTGTCGTCCTCGGTTAAAAAAAAGTTAGACGATGAATTAAACGGCTTATGAAAACTGATTTACTTCAAAAAATAAAATCAAGAGGATATTGGCGGATAAATTTCCAGCCTATTGTTGATCGTTTAAAAATCAATACGCTTGGGACTTGTAAAGATATAATAGAAAAAAATACGGTTGAGTTGCGGGGTTGGGATTACCCTCATTTTCCACGAAGAAGTGGCGATGATACAGGGTTAGAGCCAGCAGAAAAACATTATATAGGCTGGATTGATTGGAATAATCATAAAGAGTTTTGGCACATATATCAAAGTGGGCAGTTTTTACATTATGTTGCGTTAAGAGAGGATTGGTTAGAAGAAGATGATTGGCACCACAACCTTGCTAAGAAAATTAAGCCAGGATCGTCCCTCGGTATTATTGGAAGTGTGGTATATCAAATGACAGAAATATATGAGTTTTTATCCAGAATGGGAAGTGCAGGCGTCTACGATGAAGGTGTTAGAGTATCAATAACATTAAACAATACTCAAAACAGGGAACTATGGATAGAAGATAACATGAGAGCACCTTTTTTTAACCAGTACAAGACAGGTGCTCAGAAAATCGAGTTTACAAAAGGTTACTCTAAAGAGCAAATTACCACTACGCCGAAGGAATTAGCACTAGAGGCAATACTTTATATCTTTGATCATTTTGGTTGGCATAACCCGCCGATCGAGACATTAAAAAAAGATCAGGATAACCTTATGGCGAGAAGAATATGAAGGATGAATTAATTATTGAATCAACAACGCTTTGGGATTTTCCGAGACAAAATTATGGTGATAAGCCGCACGGAAACAATAAATACAACGGCGTAACGCCGGCTTTTGTCATTTGGAATTTACTCCAAAGATATACAAAAGAGGGTGATTTAGTTGTTGATCCGATGTGTGGAAGCGGAACAACGATTGATGTGGCAAAAGAATTAAACAGAAAAGTAATCGGCTATGACTTGAATGTTGTTAGACCAGATGTTATTAAAAATGATTCTCGGAAAATCCCGCTTAAGGACAATTCTGTTGATTTCGTTTTTATTGATTCGCCATATTCAGACAACATAAAATATTCCGATGATCCAAGATGTATCGGCAAAATTTCCTGCGAGAAAACAGAATTTTATGACGAGTTAGAAAAAACCGCTTCGGAAATTGCAAGAATTTTGAAGCCCGGAAAAGTTATGGGTTGGGTTATTGCCGATCAATGGATTAAAAAGAAATTTACGGCTGTTGGATTTTTAATGTGGCAAAGATTAGAAAAATATTTTGAGCCAATGGATATTATTTGTCTAACTCGCCATAATCAAACATCAAACACAGGCGTTTGGCACAACAGAGCAAGGCAGTTTAATTTTTATTTGAGAGGTTTCAAATATTTATTTATAATGAAGAAACCTAAAAAGAAATAGGCGACGCGCCAATTTCATTGGCACGAAAAATTGCGGCGGCGAAAAAGCGAGGGCGGGGCGGGAATTCATTTTCCCCACACCCCTTTTTCTTCCCGCCC
>DYLN01000203.1 GCA_020722085.1 Melioribacter roseus | reverse complement strand
AGCATTTCTGACAAAAACCGGAAAAGCGATAGGGACTGAGGTAAAGGTGTGAAGTTGACGAAGATTTCTAGCAATTAATAAGCCGAAATTTCACTCCTTCAATAAACTTTGTTAGTGAGGTTGTCTAAAAAGTAATCTTTTTTAAGAAATGAAACACGAATCCCGATAAAAAGCCCCGATAAAAAGCATCGGGACACGCATCGGGACAAGCATCGGGACAGGTTTCACAGCTTGCCCCGTGTATTTTACGGGGAATTTTCACAGATTATTTAATTGTCCGTAGGTCGTTAGACTCTCGCCAGGGTTCGGTCGCCAGAGTTCGGTCGAAGACTCCGTTGGGGTCCACGGACTCAAACGAGCGAACTCCCGACAGGGTTCGTCGAGGTCTGACGACTGACGAGCGAACTCTGACGAGCGAAGTCTGACGACCGGCGAGTCCAATCCGTGACCTCGTCTGTGACGAAGTCACGAGACGGGCGGACTCCACGAGACTCCTTTAGAGAACAATTACTTTTTAGAAACCCCATATTAATCCTTAATAGCATTTATACGATTACGGAAGTAACCTTTCCGATCCTTCCGGCAACTGAGAGAAATCAAAAAATTTATTTCTTTGAACTAATAAAAAAATTAAGTTGTCCTTAACAAATCTTCTCTTTCCTTAAAGTATAAGTACAATAATACCAATATATAAACGGCAATAAATCCGTCAACGAAGATCATAAGAAAATTATAAGGTGCGTAATTGTTATGAATTAAAGTATCTTTAATGTGACCGTATGTTGCGCCTAACATAAAAAACGACCAGCCGACACCAGCCCCAATCCAAAAAGTGCCTCTTATCCAGATAGCCAAGAAACCCAGGATGCCCCATGCGCCGTCATGAAATCCGACTTCAAACTGAAAAGGGCTTCCCGCCGCCCATCCTATCTGTGCTGCAGTATAATCAGGAAAGAATATGTGCGGAATAAATCCGAGTAAAAAACCCTGTACACCAATGTGAAAAACAAAAGAATATAAAATAAGTATTGTAAGAATGCGCTCTTTTGTTCTAGGCTTCTTTGAAATTGTTAAATGTATCAATGCCAGAACTACCCCCAACAAAGTATTAATGATTGTCATAATTAACTCCGTTTTTTTGGGACAGAGAAAAATAAACTCACAATTAAAAATGCGCAATCGACAATATTATCATAGAAGAAATTGCTGAGTCTTATGAGTAACCTTTAAGGTGTTATCACGTAGTGGTGTAGACCGTGCAAAAAGTAATTTTTAATGCAGATGCACTAATTCTTATCTACCTTTCCAAAAGGTCAAGCTTTTCCTTTTTAGCTAGAAGCTCATCGTGACTTTCAATATGCTGTGGGTCCTTGATTATACAATCAACGGGACAAACCGCCATACATTGTGGTTCGTTGTAAAAGCCGACGCATTCCGTGCATTTATCCGGCACTATATAAAAATAATCATTTACTATCGGTTCGTGAGTTTGACCGTTCAACGACCACAGTGCGCCGCCTTCATAAATTGCTGTATTCGGGCATTCCGGCTCACATGCGCCGCAGTTAATACATTCATCTGTTATTAAAAGTGCCATTTTATTTCTCCCGAAAAATTTTTCATATTCAAATTAATTTTCACTTCAAAGCTAACAGAAGTATGGTGGGCAGCCAATGACTTAAGTCAGAACGATAATGATTTACGAAAATATTTGTTAGTGTGCGTGTGTTGGAATTTATTCAGATAGATTTAACAATTTTTTGGAAGAATAAACATGACGGTTACTTTTTACCTGCTGCGTGTATGAGTGTTCTTCTCTTTGATGTCGTTTTTAAATTCAGTTGTCTCTATATAATTTGCATAACCACCGAAAGCGGGATGCCTCCATGCAGTTTTCTTAGAACCTTTCAAATTGAATCGCAGCAGAATTCAATAATCTGAAATGTTTTTATACCATATCTTATTTTTCAAATACAATTGAATCGGTTTTAGCTCCCAGTTTTAAAAGAATTGAATTAATGTTTTGTACAAAATCTTCCGGACCGCAGACATAAAAGTTTTGGTTAATATCCGGTATCCGTGTTCTCAAAAAAGCTTCGTCAATTCTTCCAAAATAGTAATCTTTATTTTTTTCCCTGGTTAATAAATTTATGAAGTTATTTCCAAGCATATCGTACAATTCATTTTTTAGGATAATATCTTTCTCGGTTTTATTAGAAAAGAAAAGCACATTACCTGCAAGTTTATTTTTATTATTTAGCTCTCTTAAAATTGCGATAAACGGGGTAATGCCAGCACCCCCGGCAATAAATGTACCTTTTCCCTTATAGCGAATTGCGCCCCACGGGTCGCTGATTATTAACTCATCGTTTGGTTTCAATTCTCCGATTTTTCTCGTAACTCCGTTATGATCCTTGTATGATTTGATAATAAATTCCAGGTTGTTCCATTCTGAAAGTCCGGTGAAAGTAAACGGTCTTTTTTCATTTTTAAGCTTCTGAGTGTTGATAGAGACATCGGCGGCTTGTCCTGGTATAAAATTATATCCCACGGGGCGTTCGATTTTAATTTTGTTTACATCGTGCGTGATTTTTTCTATACTTAGAATTTTTACGGTGAATTCGCTCATGCCGAACCTCGTTTTTTACTTTATAAGTTATTGCGTGTTTCTGTTTTATCATTTTTCTCTCTGCAAATACAAAAATACCTAGGAATAAGTCTATTAAATAATTCGAGGTAATAATTCCTTGCAATTATATGATCGTGACCCTTATACATTTCGAACATACACTCATCCAGAAACTTATTTATCTGTTCTTTATAAGTAAATTGCACTTTTTTGATTTTTCTCATAACAACATAATAAATTCATTGTTGAGAGTTTAACATTTACGTCTGAAATGTAAATGAGATGT
>DYLN01000060.1 GCA_020722085.1 Melioribacter roseus | reverse complement strand
TTTTCTTTTATGATTGATAAGTTTGAAAGAACGTCTATGGTGTTATTGGTTTTATAATATGACTGAAGTTTTAACTCATAAGGAAATTTTGGTGCTTCGGTAATCAGGTTGATTACCCCGGCTAAAGCTTCACTTCCGTAAAGCGACGAGGATGGTCCCTTAACAATTTCTATCTGCTTTAAGTTCGACACTGAAAATCTTGAAAGATTAAGTGTTCCGGCATTTCTTCCAATTAAAGGCTCACCATCGATAAGTACGAGACTATAATCGGGAGCGAGTCCCTGCATTTGTATACCTTTTCCCCAAGGTTCGTCAATTATTGTAAGTCCTGGTTGTTCATAAAGTGGTTGATCCAATCTGGTGAAGGCAGAATTTTTTATATTGGATTCCTGGATAACTTCTGTTCTTACCGGTGAATCAAGTAAATTTTTATTTGTATAAGTCCCGGTAACAACAACTGGATTTATTTCCACATTTTTTTCTTTCAGTACAATGATCAGTTCTGTGTCCTTGCTTAAATCTATTGTTCTTTTCTCGGTTGCGAATCCAACTGCAGTAATAACAAGAACGTATTTGCCAGCACTAAGACTTTTGATTTCAAATTTGCCATTAATATTTGACGCCGCACCAATCGTTGTTCCTTCGACAAGTACGTTGGCGTAGGGGATTGGATTCCTTTCGTTGTCAAGAATAAACCCTGATAAGGTTAGTCTCTGCTGCGCATTTAATAGGAGAGCGACTGGAAAAAGCAGCAGCATTAAAAAAAGCATTTTATTCATTTATTTTACTTTTGTTGTTACTATTTAGACTAAATCTTAATAAGAAAAATATCTGCTCCCTTACGTTTATGCAATACACCCTGTTTAGTAAATTTTTTTAAGAAATTTAGGTATTCTACTTACCTAATTTGAGTACTGTTGTGTATAATTATTAAAGGCGTTATTTTGTAAAATATAGGAAACGGATATGAAAATAAAAGAGAAAATATTGAGGATGAGGTTGTTATGGAAACTATAGTAAAAAGGAAAATCAGTGCGGCAGAATATGAAAAACTTCCCGAAGGACTGCCACAGCAATTAATTGATGTAGAAATAATTATAACGCCTTCACCAAGTTTTTTGCACCAGTCTATTGTTTTGAATATTGCTTCCTTGATAAAAGACTATGTTGAAAAAAGTAATTTAGGCTATGTTAATATATCTCACATTGATATTTTCCTTAAAGATAATGAAGTATATCAACCGGACGTTATTTTTGTTTCTAACGAGCGCAAAAATATTATTAGTGACAAAGTCAAAGGAGTTCCCGATCTTATCGTTGAGGTACTTTCACCGTCAACTGCATATTATGATTTAACGCATAAAAAAAATATTTACGAAGCGACGGGCGTTAAAGAATTTTGGATTGTTGATCCCGGAGAAAAGACGATTGAAATTTACGAAAATGTAAATAGTACATTTTTGCTTTTTTCCAAGGCAAGAAAAAAAGGTGAGGTTGCGTCTAAAATTTTAAAAGGATTAAAAGTAGAGATAGAGAAATTATTTGTTAGTATTTAATGTCATGTTAAATTATACCGGAATCTATTGCATATAAAATTAATTCAACTGGTGATTTTAGCTTTAGTTTTTTCATAATGTTTTTGCGGTGAGTGTATACTGTGTGAATACTGATGAATAATTTTTCTGCAATCTCTTGATTGGAATATTTTTCTGCTATTAGTCTTACAATTTCAATTTCTCTTTCTGTTAGTTCAGAGTCGTCTTTTGTTTCGTTAAGTTTATCGTTGAGAATAATATCGAGAATTTTACTGCAGAAAAATTTTTCTCCTTTACTGACTGATTCTATAGCTGAGAGTATTTCATCTTTTTGGCATTCTTTTGTCAGGTAACCAAGTACACCGATGCTTATAATCTTTAAGATAATCTCTTTTTTATGATAGTCGGATATAGCAAGTACTCTTGTATTTGGGAATGACTTCATAATAATGCTGAGTTCTTCAACTTCAAGAAAATCTGTAAAATCAGCATCTATAACTAATATGTCTGGTTTGAGAGATTTTAATTTTGGTTGGAGTTCCTCTTTCTTAGTGATTTCTCCAATAAGAGTGATCTTTTGGGAGCTTTTAATTATAGTTTTGAATCCTTCTCTAACTAAATAAGCCGGATCGGCTATGACAGTACTTATCATCACTTCTGCATTTAATTCTTATTATTATTTAGACTAAATATAGATAAGGAGGGTTAAAAATGCAATGTTAGAGGAAGGCAAAGTTTCACAGTGTTACTTTCTCCCGGCATGATTTTCCCGAAACAAGGTTATTAGAATGATGTTCATCAATGCTCGATTGAGTATTTAAAATAAATTATTGTGTTTTGAATATGTTTCTAAATGTCGGAGAGATTATCAGTTTGTCCGGAATAAGTTCTTTTGAATTTGGGTGAGTAAAGCAAGTAAAAATAATAATTCATATTGCGGAGAGGCCGGGATTTCCGTCATGTCATAGACATGTCGAGATCTCGAGGCTGACCAAAAAGTAGTTTTCTATAGAACAATAACCGTTAATAGCGCGAATTTTCTCGAATTATTTTATTGATTTTTACTTTTTAGTCAGCCTCGGACGAACCCGGGATACCCCTTTACAGAGTATGACGGTTTAGTCCGCTCCAATGGAGCGAGATCTCGTTCCGTCATCACGGTGTGATGGCGGAACGGACAAACCGTTGGTTTCAGCCAAAAGATATTGATTTAGGATATCAGCTATCTTCTTTCTTCCGGGAGATGTTTTATACCATTTTTCCCTTTTCATAGCTTCAGACCTAGAATCAAATGATTCCGAGTGAATCAAAACCCAAGGTTTGTAAGCTTTTGTAGATTTTACTTTACCGGAGTTATGCTTTATGAGACGGTCGGAGAGATTATCAGTTTGTCCGGAATAAGTTCTTTTGAATTTGGGTGAGTAAAGCAAGTAAAAATAATAATTCATGTTGCGGAGAGGCCGGGATTCGAACCCGGGATACCCCTTTACAGAGTATGACGGTTTAGCAAACCGTTGGTTTCAGCCACTCACCCACCTCTCCTTGCGCTGAAATGCCCAAAATTTCAGCCGTCAATATAATCATCATATAATTAAAATAAAAATTTGTAGCTCAATTGTATATTTCTTCCCGGCATGTATGCAAAATTTTTAATTGCCGATAGATGATCTTTATAAGGCTGATTCAATAGATTAGTAATTTTTAGATCGACCATATGAATGTAATCTCCGGTTAATAATTTAATGCCGGCGTAAATATCTACTAACCCGTAACCTTTTGTAGGCTTTTCAAATGGAGCGGTTTTATTTTGTTCTGCAGCAAGCTTCCAAAGAATACCGAACCAATAGTAATCGTTCGCGTAACGCTGCTCAATGGAGAAACGCATCGGCGGAAGCTGCGGTAAATTTTCGTCTGTGATTTTTTGTTTGCCTCTTACGTAATCAAAAATAACGGTGGTTGACAAGAATCTGTTAAATTCGTATTGAGCTTTTAATTCGGTACCATAAATAACAGCTCCGCTTTGGCTGTATTGGTAAACTGGAATACCTATGCCGCCAGTGTTAAAGTGGTTCCCTTGAGCTTCAGCATTATAGTAAAGATTTGTCGGTTTTCTGAAGATGTAATCATCAAGATTATTGTAGTAGAAGTTTACTTCTGCAAGGTGATTGACTTTTCTTACTCTCAAACCGAAATCAATTCCCAGATTTTTTTCATTTACCAGATTTCTGTCGCCAATATCAAATGTTGCAGTAGCTTCATGGATTGCATAAGATGACAATTCTTCAATAGTAGGTGCTCGAAAAGCATTTGCCAAATTAGCAAATGCTGAAATGTTATCCGTAAAGTTATAAACAAAGCCAATTGACCCGCTGGGTGAATTATATATTTTGTTTGCGGAAGGGAATGTCGAATCAGAAATTACTGTCTCTGGAATTTTTATCCAGTTTGTTTCATATCTTGCACCAAACTGAAGAGTGAGATTGCTTAACTTGACTTCTTCAAAAAAATATGCAGCAAGGCTGCTGTAATCTGCATTTGGAGTAAAAGCTTCCTCCCCTGTAACTGAGTAATTTTGCTGTAATCCCCAAAAACCGAAAACTCCCTGAAGTGCTGAAAAAATCGGCTGATGTTTAAATGAGAGATCTGCACTGTAACTTTTTAGTCCGAACGCAGTGCCTGTTTTTCCTGTTAGCCGTGAAATTTCCTGATGCTCATAGTTTTGGTAGCCGCCCTTAAAACTGAACGATTTAATAAAAGATTCTAATTTGGAACTCTCAAGCAGTGCACGGAGTTCTTGTTTTTTCATTTCAATTTTTATTGGACCTTCTCCGTCTTCTTCTTTTGTATCTAACGGTATTCCGTATCCGTTGAAATAATTGGCATAACTTAATCCACCGATGCCAAATGACGGAATAAATGACATCCCGAATTGATAGCCTCTTGAAAACTGATCTGAATTTATTACGTTGTTACCGTTACCATCTTTATAGTTGGAGTTGGTTCTGTTGAAATAATTTCCGTGAAAACCAAAATTATCGAATCCGTAATGAAAGTCTAAGTCACCCGCCAATTCTCTGTTGACCGAGGAAGTTGACAGGTTAAATGCAGCGTCGGGTTTGGTTGAAATGTATGTCGGGATTGCTTCGGTGATAATATTAATTACGCCGCCAATTGCATTGCTTCCGTACAGTAGACTAGCCGGACCGCGCAATACTTCAATTCTCTCAACACTCATGCCGTCGTCACTAACTGCGTGATCATCAGATGTATTTGATAGATCTCCCATTCGAAGCCCGTTTTCTAAAATAAGTATTCTATTATTGCTGAATCCTCTAATTACCGGTCTGGAAGCCGCAGTGCCATTTGACCTAAGTGAAATGCCCGGCTGAAAATTTAAAATTTCTCCAACTGTTGAACTGCGCTTTATATTTAAATCCATATTTGCAATTATTAGTGTACTCTGTGAAATGTTTTTAGGATCAATTTCGAGGGGGTTGCCCGTTACTACAACTTCCTGCAGATTCACGCTCCCTTCTTCCATTTGTATAGTAAGTGGTTCTGTTTGAGGGACGGTAACTTTTTTTATGACTGTTTTATGTCCTATATACGAGAACTTAATGGTGTAAATTCCTTTTTTGATATTATCAAATTGAAAATCTCCGTTGAGATTGGTTGAGGTTCCGATTTTTAACTCCTCGATAATAATATTGACTCCGAGCAGAGCCTCACCGTCTTTTTCGTCTATTACTTTCCCTTTTATAACATTTTGTGAATAAATTGTGACCGCCGTAAAAAATAATATTATAACCGACAATTTAAATTGCTTCATAATTCTACCTCGATTTTTTTGTGAAAAAAGAGTATTGATTAATTAGAGGGACCTGTTATGCGTGAATTATGAAACCGGTGGTGCTCTTAATGAACTATGATATCCTTGAAAAGATTGATAAAACGGGTAGTCTAAAAACCTGCTGATAATTTTGATATCATTGAAAAATATTGAAGAAAAATGGGGTGTTATTAAAGTAGAATATGTTGTGTGAATAAACTCGAGTAGACGGCATTGACCGGTATCGCTTAAAAAAGGATCGGAAACTTTGACTGTATTTGTACTGCTGAAAAGAGTAGTGCTGCTAGAAGTAAAATTAAATGGATTATGATAATGAAATGATGAAATGCCGAGTATTAAAAACTGAACAGCAAGATTAATTGCTGCAATGTGTTTGATATATTCTTTTCTAAATTTCATCTAATTTAGTCAGAGATTCAAAAAAGGTTGATTCTCTTTTTCTCAAATTATATTTTCCGATGCAAATCTAAAGATAAAATATCTAATTTGGAAGTACATTCTTAAAGGAGGTCGTTTTATGGCAGAAAAACTTAACGGAGAAGTTTATTATCCTTCAGAAGAAGTAATTAGTTATGCACGTATCAAAAACTGGGATGAATTAAATAATTTTGCAAAAAAAGATTTGCAAAATTTCTGGGCGAAAGAAGCAGAAGAATTATTCTGGTTTAAGAAATGGGATAAAGTGCTGGATGATTCTAACAAACCTTTTTATAAATGGTTTACCGGTGCGAAGACCAATATTGTTTATAATTGTCTGGATGCACACCTTAAAACGCATCGTAGAAATAAACTCGCTTTTATTTGGGAAGGTGAAAACGGCGAGTGGAAAACTATGTCCTATCATGCACTTCACAGAGAAACATGCAAGTTTGCGAACGTATTAAAAAGTATGGGAGTACAAAAAGGGGATAGAGTTACAATTTACATGGGAAGAATCCCGGAAATTATTATAGCAATGCTTGCGAGTGCAAGGATTGGTGCGGTGCACTCGGTTGTTTACGGGGGCTTTTCTGTTGAATCGCTGGCAGAAAGAATAGAAGACAGCCAATCTAAAGTGCTTATTGTTGCAGACGGTGCATTTCAGAGAGGAAGGATAGTTCCTTTGAAGAAAATCGCTGATGAAGCGCTCGAAAGGTGCGGGACGGTTGAACATGTGCTTGTAGTTAAGAGAACAGGGCAGGAAATTAATATGGAGTATGGCAGAGATATGTGGTACCATGAGTTAATGAATCTGCCGATTGCAAGTAATAGCTGCGCACTTGAAGAAATGGACTCAGAAGACCCGCTTTTTATTCTTTACACCTCAGGAACAACAGGGAAACCAAAAGCAATTTTGCACACTCACGGCGGCTACATGGTTGGGATTTATACTTCCTTAAAATATGTTTTTGATATTCATGAAGAAGATCGCTATTGGTGCGCAGCAGATCCGGGCTGGATAACAGGCCACAGTTACATTGTTTATGGTCCGTTGTTGAATGGAACAACTTCATTTATCTATGAAGGCGCTCCAAATTTCCCTTACCCTAACCGCTGGTGGCAAATGATAGAAAAGTACGGTATAAATATTTTATATACTGCACCCACAGCAATCCGCGGTTTAATGCGTTTTGGCGAAGCATGGGTGAAGAGACATAATTTATCTTCCTTAAGACTTTTGGGTTCTGTGGGGGAACCGATAAATCCCGAGGCATGGAAGTGGTATTATAAAGTTGTAGGAAATGAAAGATGCCCTATTATGGATACCTGGTGGCAGACGGAAACCGGAATGTTTATGATAACGCCGATGCCAAGTGTGCCTCTGAAACCCGGTTCGGGCACGAAACCATTTCCCGGAATTGAAATGGATGTGGTTGATGAAAAAGGCAACCCTGTTAAACCCAATGAAGAAGGGTATCTTATAATTAAAACTCCATGGCCTGCAATGATTCGAACAGTTTATAAGGATCCGGAAAGGTATGTAAGCCAATATTGGAGCAAATACCCCGGTGTTTATCTTACAGGTGACAGTGCCCGCAAAGATGAAGATGGATATTTTTGGATTATCGGCAGAGTAGATGATGTAATAAAAGTTTCAGGCTACAGACTTGGAACAGCGGAAATCGAAAGTGCTTTAGTCAGTCACAATGCTGTTGCAGAAGCTGCTGCAATAGGGTTGCCTCATGAAGTGAAAGGTAATGCGATTTATGCCTATGTGATTTTACGGAATGGAATAGAGAAATCGCCAGCACTTATTGAGGAATTGCGTCAGCATGTAAGCCATGAGGTGGGTCCGATTGCAAAACCCGAACGCATTGAATTCGTTGATTCGCTTCCTAAAACAAGAAGCGGCAAAATTATGAGAAGGGTGCTTAAAGCAAAAGCTCTCGGACAGGATCCCGGAAATATTTCTACTCTTGAAGAATAACAAGTATACAAAAATCAGAGATGGTCTTAGTACCGTCTCTTTCCCTTAAAGTCATAAGAGGGTGACCAAAAAGTAAGAATCAACAAAATAATTCGAGAGAATTCGCGCAATTCGCGGTTATTGTTCTATTAAAAAGTTACTTTTTGGCCAGCCTCTTATTGAAGATAAATTTTATTTAGATACACATGCCAAACGGTTGCTTTATGTAAGGTCCTGAAGATCATATTTTAAGAACTGCTTTTATTTTTAGTAGAAGAATTCCCGATTTCAGCAAATTCAGCCGGAATTCACTGAGAGAATTTTATCAAGATTACGCTGAATTTATTTTTGAGTCAATAAAAAGTTTAATGAAGGAATTAAATCTGCATAATTCTAAGGTAAGTATTGATCTTCTGACGATAATGTTCGATGCAATAAGAATTTTTGAAGGTTTCAGAGAAAAAATAAAAAAAATACAGAATGAAAAAATTGCATGTTTGGGTAGAAATTGTCAAAATTTCAAGACAAAAAGATGGGCCCAAATTTGTCATTAGTGTTTTTCTAATGACAAATTTGGGATTAAATTACTCTGTAAACCGAATCGAGTACTGTTCCGTCCACCCATTTAACGATTGCAACGACTTTATTTTTATCCACTTTTGGTTTTTGAGGTGCTCCGCCGCAAATTTCATAAACTTCTTTTTGAATTTCTTTTATAGAACGTATTGGCAATGAAGAATTTTTTACTGCTTTTATCAAATCTTTTCGTAAAGGATTAATTGCAATTCCTCTTTCAGTTATTATAACATCAATTAATTCTCCGGGTCCGCAAAGGGTTGTAACTTCATCTACTATTACAGGGATTCTATCTCTAAATGAAGGAACAGCAAGTATGGTGCATTTTGAATAAAGGCAATTCTGCCAGCCGCCAATTCCGTGAAGAAGATAACCATCAGAATGTGTAACAACATTAGCGTTGAAATTTATGTCTACTTCTGTTGCTCCGAGGATCGCTGCATCAACTATAGATGCAAAATTTCCTTTGCCGTGAAAGTTGTAACTTGTGAAAGGCGAGGTCATTATGTGACTGGTATTCTCACGCATAGAACGCACGCCTTCAAGATCAAAAGTTTGACCGTCAAGAATGTAATCTGTTAACCCTTCTTTCAGCAATTCAACTAAATATTTTGTTGAACCGCCGCGTACAAAACGGGCTTTCACCCCCAAAGCTTTCATTTTTTCTTTAAGAAATGGGATAAATGCAAGTGAAATTCCGCCGGCACCAGCTTGAAATGAAAATCCGTTCTTGACAATGCCGGCAGCTTCCATAAATTCAGCAATGTATTTGGCAATCAACAGCCGGTCGGGACTTTTTGTTATTTCAGTTGTGCCGCTTACAATTTTTGACGGGTCACCAAGCGAGTCAACCTGTACGACGTAATCAACATTGTTACCTTGAATCTGCCAGGGCACACATGGAAAGGGAACAAGGTTATCAGTAACTACAATTACTTTATCTGCATATTCGGAATCAGCCAATGCAAATCCCAAACCTCCGCATGCAGATTTACCCTGTACGCCGTTTGCATTTCCGAAAGAATCGGATGCCGGTGCTGCTATTACAGCAATATCAATGTGAACTTCACCGTCTTGAATTGCCTGATATCTACCTCCGTGTGAACGAAGCACACCGACACCTTTCATTTTCCCTTCGCTGGTAAATTTCCCAAGTGGTCCGTTCATACTTCCTTCGATGTGATGAATTGTTCCATCTTCAAGATATTTTATCAAATGTTCATGAACGGGAAAAGATGCAGATGGAAACCATCGTATATTTTTTACTTTCATTTCTTTGATTGTGTCAAAAAGAATATTTGTTACAATATCGCCGTTGCGTAAATGATGATGAGTTGAGATAGTCATTCCATCTTTTAATCCGGCTTTTTTTAAAGCGGTTTTTAAATCTTTAACAATCTTATTACCATTTTTCGGATAATCAATGCAAGTTCTGATTAGAGGTTTTGCTTTACTGCCTGTTGGCTTGAACTTGTCAATACCTTTGAAAGGAATTTGTTTTTGCCCATTTACTTCGGTTGGGACAAATCGTCCCGCGTTATTCTTTACTAGTTTCATTATTTATTTTGATTTATTTTCAGAAATATTGTAACCTGTGTTATTCATTGTCATCTGCATCCTGTCATTAATAGTCATTTGCTTCGCGTCATTGATGGTCATTGGTTGTTTGGAGCTTTTCCAATAGTTTTAATATAGTTATTTAGTTTTATTCCTAATAAATTTTTTCTTAAACGAGTTTTCTATTAAAGGCTTTTCTTAACTGTGTTTTAATTTCAGATAAAGATTCTCTCGAGTAATAACAAAATTGTTTGTTTTCTTTATAAAAATATTTTCCAAATCCTTTGCTTAAGTTTGCTCCAACCAAATCAATTGCGTTCATAAGTTGTTTTTCCAACGACATCTTTAGCAAGCTAATCCCTTTCAATATCAATACTCCAAATTCTTTCTGCAATATCCATTGATAATTGATAAATCTGTAACTTTTCTAATTTCATTTTATCTCCTTCCTAAACAATAAATGACGATGAATGACTTAATGACTACAAATGACAATAAATGACCCAATAACTACAAATAACTACTTGTTGTTGACCAATGACAAAATTCTCTGCGCACGTTTCACAACCGGAGCATCAATCATTTTACTTCCAAGTGAAACAACGCCAAGACCTTTCTTTTCAGCCTCTTGAAAAGCTAAAACAATTTTCTTTGCTTTTTCAATTTCTTTTTCTGTCGGTTTGAATGCCTCGTGCACAACATTTATTTGTCTAGGATGAATGCAGCCTTTACCTTCAAAGCCGAGTGCCTTAGCTTCGAGTGTACTGATTTTCAATCCTTCCAAGTCTTCTACATCAGAAAAGACGGAATCGATTGCCTGAATTCCGGCAGCTTTCGCCGCATTAATTATTGTTGAGCGTGCAAATAAACTTTCTTTACCTTCGTTTGTTCGTTCTACTCCAATATCGGCTGTGTAATCTTCAAGTCCAATTGTCAATGCGCAAATTTTATCGGACGATGAAGCTATCTCATAAGCTTTTACGATCCCTAATGCGCTTTCGATAATAGGCATTAAATAAATTTCATCGGATAGGTTTTTTTCCGCTTTGATAATGTTAATTTCTTCTTCCACTTGTTTTATCGTATCGCTTGATTCACATTTTGGGATCAAAATCACATTAACATTATGTGGAATTACGAATCTTAGATCCTCAAGTCCTAGCGGAAGCTGGTTAATACGCACCATTCTTTCAGCATCATAAAAATTAACAGAGCGGAGTGCGTTCCGAACCAAAAATCTTGCAGCGTTTTTTTCAGAAGGAGCCACGCTATCTTCAAGATCCAGAATAATTCCATCCGGTTTGTGCAAGCCGGCATTTGGGAAAAATTTCGGCTCGTTACCGGGCAAATACAGACGGCTTCTTCTTAACTGGTCTTTGGATGATGCATTTAGGTTTTTTTTATTCATCGGTAAAAGGAATTCTTTGCTGTCGTCAGGATTTATTTGCTTATATGCTGCTTCGAATCTTGCTGCAAGAGTGAATGGGAGTGCGCCGTTATCCTCTAAAGTGATCTTTGCATTTTTAATTTCGAAGAAATCGCACATTTTTAGAATTAAATTTTTAATGCTTTGTCCGTAAAGAGCCGAAACCTTGCTTTGAATTTTGGTCTTTATTCCTCCGCTTCCAGTTAATTCTAATACGACATGACAATCAGAGCGTACTTTATCGCCGTGCTTACCTGCTTTCCCGATTTTAATTTTCGCTTTCATTTTTTTTCTCACTGCAATTTAACAATTCATTGCTATAAAACTAATTTATTCATAAAATCTTTCGCACTTGTTTTATCGCAATCGAAAACTAGATCTTTTATTTCTTTTTGTTTTTTAGGAGTTAAAAATGCCGAAGAAAGCGCATTGAATTTGTTTTCAAGTTCGTCAACAGTCATTGGTTCATGAGGATCTCCTTTGGGATATTCAAGATATTTTGAAAATTCCTGTCCGTCTTTTGTTTTAATTACCACTCTTGACGGCTGCTTTTCGGGAAACATTTTCTCGAATTCTTTTGAAGCTTCGCCTTTTATTTTATTTATCACTTCCCATATTCGTTTATCTTTCAACTTTTCATCGCTGAAAGACTGTGTTGTTACTTTCCCATCAACTATTGCTGCAGCAATACAATAAGGAAGCGAATGATCGGCAGTTTCGCGCGATTCTGGTTTGTATTTATGTTTATCAAACAAAATATCGCAGGCCCGTGAAATTGTTGTTACTGTTACCGAAGCTATTTCATCGTATTTAAGATTGTTACTTTTGATTACATCGAGCACTGCAGAGATGTGAGTGTGCGTTAGTGCTTCGGTAGGAAATGCTTTCATACTGCATTCGAGAATTTTGTATGAATCTCCAAGCCCGCCAATCAGTTTGTCAATATTCCATTTCCATTCTGAAACCCCGTCTCTTCCTTTCATACTACACGGTTCAACTTTTTGTTCTTTTACATTGTAACCAAAGAAGCAATCCATGAAACCTTCTTTGCCTTCGAAAATTTCTTCTGTGCCCGTATAACCTTCCTTTGCCATCAGCGCTGCGATCACGCCGCTTTGAACGGCCATCGGGTCAACGGTATTTTTCATCATCGTAAGTTTTCCTGCAGTCGAGCAGCCGATAGTGTAGTTGTGTGAACCACCGATTCCAATGGCATTTACCATTTGGTCGACAGTTAAACCTAAAATTTTTCCAGCCACAATTGGGGAAACAAATTGAGTTAATGTTGCATGATGCCATTTGCGTTCGCGGATTCCGGGTACAGCAAATTCACACAGCCTTTGTTCAAATTCATAACCGAGAACTATTGCAGTTATTACTTCTTTCATTGTAGCATTGACCATTTCAGCTGTTGACAATGCTGCCGGAGTTAGATCAGACGGATGCGAGGGGTCTTCTTTCCAGTAAATGTCATTGAAATCCAGCGAGCGGATCATTAATGAATTGATAAATGCAGCATTAACTGCTGGTAATTTATCACCAAATCCTATAACTGTTGATTCGGGCGTACCACCCATTTTTTTGTAAATGTTTCTAATAATATTTACATCTTTATTTTTATAAGCACCAAAGGCACAGCCGATTGAATCGTATAAGAATCGTTTTACCGAATCGACTACATCGACAGGTAAATCTTCATATTTTAGTTTACAAGCAAATTCGGAAATAACCCGTGATACGGACTTCTCCATAGCATTAAACCTCTAATTAATGTTAATGAAAAGATTAGAAGAGGGTTATTTATTTTGCCAGTTAGTCTCGAAGATTTTTGGGAAGTTGAGGAAAGGGAAGAAATGTTTTGAAGTCTTTGAATTCTTTTTCAGCATAAGATTTTTTAATCTGAAAAACATCTGATGTAAAAATATCTTTTTGTTATTTATTTAGCAATTAAGTATAAAGTGTTTTTTATTCTTCTAATAGGTGAATAATTATTAGGATATATTCTTTTTCACCCATTCTTCCAATCCACCAACCACAATTAATTCTTGTGCTGCGGCACCGACAGGATCGAAAGAATAAATTTTTCCGTTAACCGAAATAGATGAATTCAAAAAATCAACCTTTGCTGTGAAGCCGGATTTAACTGTTAATTTTTCTTTGCCGAATTTTGCTTTTAAATCTTTTACGAGTTCCGGGCATTCGAGTACAAGAAAACCGTTGTTCAGAGCGTTTCGTTTATAGATGTCGTTAAATGAGCCTGCAATAACCAGACTTATACCGCAGTACTTCAATGCAGTGGCAGCCTGTTCGCGTGAACTTCCAGTTCCAAAATTAAATCCCCCTACAAGTATATCACCCTGTTTTACAATCTTTCCAAATTCGGGGTCATAATTTTCCATCGCTACCTTAGCTTGTTGTGTTGGCGTCATGTCGTCTTTGTAAGTGTACTTGCCCGGATAAATTCCATCTGTGTTCAAATTATCCTGATTACAAAAAATAAGCTCACCTTCAATTTGCGGTGTAAAACCTTCAATAATTTTTACTGCTTTTTTTTGAGCTGTGGATTTGGAATTGATTTTTATTTCACCCAAAACCTCTTGATTGGTTCCATTAAAGTCGGAAGTGATAAAACCCGCAATTGCCGAAGCAGCTACAACTGCGGGTGAAGCGAGGTAAGCATGCGCTTTAGGTGAACCCATTCTTCCTTTGAAATTTCTATTTGTCGCAGAAATGCCAACTTCGCCGTCTTCAAGCAAACCGGTGCCAAGACCGATGCAGGGTCCGCATCCAGGCGGAAGAGGAATTGCGCCAGCTTCGATTAAACTTTGCCAATCGCCGCGCTTCTCACTTTCTTTTTGAATTTCGCTGGACGCAGCAGCAATATAAAATTTTACATGGTCGGCTATTTTTCTCCCACGAATTATTTTTGCTGCTTCAGCAATATCTTCAAGTCTTGAGTTTACACATGAAACTAAATAAGCTTTGTCAATTTTTATTCTTTTGTTTTTGATCTCCGAAATTGCGGTCATAGTTTTGACTGTATTCGGTCCTGATACGTAAGGTTCGATTGACGAAAGTTCAATGTTTAATTCCTTGGCATAAAAAGCACCCGTATCAGCCTTCAGACCTGATAAATCTTTTTCAAGTGCAGAAATTTTTTCTTCATTTATTCTAGGATGGTTTCCGTTACCGTCTGCATCTGAAAAAACGCCTTCCAAACCGCGTGCATGTATAAATTGTGCACGACGTTTTAACCAATCGATTGTTAGATCATCAATCGGAAATAAACCAACCAATGCGCCCCATTCTGTAGTCATGTTCGCAATTGTAAGTCTCTCATTTATAGAGAGATGTTTAATGCCGTCGCCTGTAAATTCGATTGCATGATTTAAGACTTCGTCGCTGTTAAAAAATCCGCAGAGAGAGATAATCACATCTTTACCAGTCACCCCTTTTCTAAGTTTTCCTTTTAACTCGACCTTTGCAATTGGTGGAATTTGCCACCACGTTTTTCCGGTTGCCCATATTGCAGCGGCATCGGTGCGGACAATCGGCGTGCCCAAACATCCAATACCGCCGTACATATTTGAATGGCTATCGGATGCGACTGCCATTGTACCGGGGAATGCATAGCCTTCTTCGATCATTATTTGATGACCGATTCCTCTGCCTGCGGGATAAAAATCTGCACCCATCGATTTTGCAAACTCTTCAATGTTTCTGTATTTCTGTAAATTTTTCTCGTCTTTATTTTGAATATCGTGGTCGAGCGTTATTACAACCTGCCGCGGGTTAAAAAGTTTTGTTGCACCTATTGATTTGAATTTTGGAATAACAGCGCCAGTGTTATCGTGTGTCATTACATAAGCAGGTTTGATTGAGAGATAATCACCAGCATGAACTTCGTGCTTGGGATCGATTCCTACAGCAAACTTTTGGGCTATTTTTTCGATTAAGGTTTGGTTCATTGTTAAATTGCTTTATTGTTACATTGTTTTATTGTTAGTATCTTAATTTATTTTCTGTATAGTTTAGTAGGTGATGGATTAATTTGGGAAGTTTTTGAAGTTCAGCGAAAATATGTTCATATTCTTCTATCTTAAGCAGATTTCTTTTATTTGCTTTTTCATTCTCGTCTAAAGATTCATATAACGAACCATGACTAATTCTATAAAACCTGATTTTATCTCGTTTAGTGTAACGTCCAAAACCATCGGCAATATTTGCAGAGATTGAATCGACAGCATCAACAAGTTGTTCTCCTAAAGTTATTTTAGCGAAATGGTCCCATTTAATGGCTATGTCCCAAACATAGTTACTTAGATTAAATGCTATTTTATAAGCTTCAATATCGTTAAGCTTAAGATATTTTTTATCTTCCATCATATCCCTTTAATTTAACAGTAAAACAATTCAACAATATAACAATTTGTTATGTTTTAAATGGCTCGAACGAAACAAAATCCGCATGATGTACAATTATAGCTTCAACACTTCGCTTGGCATCATCTCCTTCTTTTGCATGATAAGCAATTATATGCTGAACTTCTGTCGGTAAACTGAAACGGTCTGCGATAGCGACTCCGCTAAACGGATGCCTGAGAAGTTCCCCTTTTTTACTGGTAACAATTTTGCCGTTTATCTTATCATACTCAATTAATTTGCCAACATCAATTAAAATTGCTCCGGCAACGAGGTAATCCATATTTATTTGAATTTCATCTCCAAAATTTTCTTTCATCCTTTTTGCTATGTCAACTGCAAGTTGTACACATGTTCTTTTATGATTCATGAAGGAAATGCGGCAGTCTTTAATTAATAAAGTAAAAGGTATCGTATTTAAATCTTCTACAGATAAAGCAGAATTTTCAACTGCGTAGGTCCAGCAGTTCAAAACTTTTTCTCTTAAGCTTTCATTTTTAATCCATTCGATTTCAGTCCAAATCTTTTTTATTTTCTCACGCATTATTTCTCCTTTGACTTGACAATATGACAATAGAATATTTTAACAATTACTTCGCTAGAGCAACTTCCTTTCCATTTCTGCGAAGTACTTTGTATGCCTGTAAACCTAGTATTACAGCAAGCACAAAAAGCAACATTGAAATAAAAGATAAAATATAATTGTTACCGATTAAATTAGTGTAAAACAACATTGCTAATGCAGTAAGTGTAACTGCAAACATAAATGTCATAGGAATAAAAGCAAAATTAATGTTCATATTTAATTTTGAAACCCATACAGTTATTGCAAGCAAAGCTAGAGCGGCAAGGAGCTGGTTAGCACTTCCAAATACCGGCCAGATTGCCATTGTTTGTCCGCTGAATGTTAATGCACCGGCAATAACGATCGTTATAAATGTTGATACAAAACGGTTCTGAACTAAAGTATTTTTGTTTGTCTTACCGCTTATTTCGAAGAATTCCTGAAAGCTGTAACGTGCTAATCTTGTTGCCGTATCGAGAGTAGTTAATGCAAAGGCAGAGACAGCAAGAGCGACAAAACTTGTTGAAACATCTATAGGGATGTTCAGTAAAGGAATATTATCAATGAATGCGGCTACTCCAATTGAAAAAGCAGTTACCGGACCTTTATTCAACAGAGTTTCTCTGAACATATCGTTATTCATAGATGCAACAGCAACTAATGAAAGAACCGCCAGTACGCCTTCAATGAGCATACCGCCGTAGCCGATTACTCTTGCATCTTTCTCATTATTAAGCTGTTTAGCAGTTGTACCGCTTGCCACTATTGAGTGAAATCCGCTGATGGCTCCGCATGCTACTGTAACAAAAAGAGCAGGAAAGAGAAACCCGACATTTTTTACTTCAAAAGCTGCGAATGCCGGCTGATGAATAACAGGGGCTGAGAAAAAAAGTCCTAATGTTCCGGCAGCAATGAGAAGATAAAGAAAATAGGAATTGAGATAATCCCTTGGCTGCAGCAGTATCCACACGGGCGTTACAGAGGCAGCAAAAATATACACGAATAATAAAAGCTGCCAGGTTACTTTATCAAATTGAATAGGGAAAATATAACCAAGATAAATTGAAATGAACAAAAGCATTACTCCAATAATTGTAGCTATCCAAAGAGGTACTTTATATCTGTAAATTGAAAGCCCGAACAAAATGGCAAGTGCAATAAAAAGTATTGATGAAGTTGCAGAACTTGGAATTGCAGCAAAAGTATCTGTTACAATAATTGTAAACACAGCAATTACTAAAATCAAAGTTGCCCATGCAAATAGCAGAAAAAGTTTTTTACCGCTTAATCCAATGTAGGATTCAATAATTTGACCGATAGATTTTGCATTATGTCTGATGGAGGCAACAATTGTACTGAAATCGTGCACACCGCCAATCAGAACTGCACCGATAAGAACCCAGGCATACACAGGAAGCCAGCCGAAGCTCACTGCAATTACCGGACCAACAATCGGTCCTACGCCGGCAATTGAGGCGAAGTGATGACCCAGCAGGACCGGGGTTTTAGCCGGGACGTAATCTACGCCGTCGTACATTGTGTGAGAGGGTGTTTCTCTTGATGGATCAATTTTAAGTTTATTAGATAAATATTGTCCGTAATAACGGTAAGCAGCACCAAAAACAAATAGTGATAATAACATTAAAAGTATACCGCTCATTATTCCTCCGGCTTTATTTATAAATTTGCTATTATTTCATCCGTCATTTGTTGCGTAGAAGCAGCACCTTTTTCGAAAACATCCGGACCGCCTTTCAGTTTCAGCATATCGTACGTTCTTACTTTGCCTTCTTTCACAACTTTTGCAATGGCATTTTTTATTTTGGCGGCAATTTTATTTTCGCCGATATATTCAAGCATCATTACTGCACTCATAAACATTGCAATCGGATTAACGATTGAAGGATTCAACTTTTCATATTTAGGAGCCGAGCCGTGAGTTGGTTCAAAAATAGCAACGTTGTTGCCGATGTTTGCACTATATGCAAAACCAAGTCCGCCGATTAAACCAGCGAAGCCGTCACTGATAATATCGCCGAACATGTTTTCTGCCACAATAACGCCATAATCTTCCGGATTTTTTGTAAGCCACATCATTTGTGCATCTATATTTGTATTCCACAAAGCAATTTCGGGATATTCTTTTGCGATTTCTTTTGCAATCCTAAACATCATCCCAGAAGTCTCGCGCAGTACATTTGGTTTTTCACAAAGAGTTAAATTTTTGTACCCATGCTTTTTTGCATATTCGAAACCTGCACGTATTATTCTTTCGCTTGCTTTCTTTGTAACAATACGAGTGGAAACAGCTAATTCCTCACCGGGAACATGTGAGTATGCTTTCATTTTGGGATGAGTTTCAAGTGCATCCCGAACTTGTTTTGGAGGATTTGTCCACTCAACACCTGAATATAATCCTTCCGTATTTTGTCTGAAAATGACTGCGTTAACCAAAGGTTCTTCAAACCCCCCATCACGGGTTTTACGAATAAAATTTAGTGGATTCCCTTTAAAGGAAATACACGGGCGTATGCAGATATCGAGGTTAAAATGCTGCCGAAGTCCAACAATTGGTGAGAAATAAACATAACCTTTGCCTTGAAGTGATGGGTCAAGTTCTTTCTCCGCGGCGTCCTTTGGCTTTGAAGTTATTGCACCGAACAAAGCAATTTTATGCTCGGCAATTAAATCAATGGTTCTTTGAGGAAGTGCATTCCCTTCTTTGCACCAAAATTCCCATCCAATATCACCCCACACGTAATTTGCATTAAATCCAGCGGCATCCAATAATCTAATGGCTTCGGGCAGAACAATTTTTCCAATTCCATCACCCGGCAGAGCAACAATAGTTCTCATACTTTTTTCCTATGATGTATCAAAACAAAGAAATTTTTGTAAAGCAAATTAGATAGATGGGTCATTTTAAGCAAATAATTGAATTTTAACATTGCGAAAATTATAGGACAAGAAATTACTACTGAGTTTGGAA
>DYLN01000059.1 GCA_020722085.1 Melioribacter roseus | reverse complement strand
AGAGATGTGGAACGGATGGAATTACGGAAGTTTATATTCAGCAGCTACCGGACAAAACGGAGAATATATAGAATATGCGCCAAGAGAATTTTTCTTAATTGCCAACGATTCGATTGATGTTGATACAGCCGAAGTAGAAATATACGTAGAAACTGAGTATGGAACAGAAGGAGGCAGTCCTTCGATAATAGAAGAGAACAGCACAAACAGGAATGTGTACAAAAGCTTAAGCAAGCTGAATAAAAAGTCGAAGAGAATGAAGCAAGCAAGAGAAAATAAGATAGTACTCAGCAAGACATCCCTGCCGGGTAATTCTGTTACTTCTTTAGCGCTCTTAACCGGCATCGGGAAGTTGATGATTGCAAAAAACGATAGTCTGAAATTAGAAATTACTATGGTTGATTCTAAAGAAATTTGGCCCTTATTACCAAGCGCACAAAACAAACTGTCTGGTTACGATCCTACAACCAATATAAAAGTGAGTGTAACTTAGTACACGTATTCATAAATACGGTTACGTATTTATGAACCAGAACACTTTGTTAGGAAAATGATGGTGCTGAAATAAAAGTTTGGCCTGGAATCGGAATTAATATTAAAGAGATGTCAAAAGGTTTGCACTTCTCTTTGCCGGCATATTTTCTTTTCAACATTTAATTTTTTATTGAGCTTAATTTACTTCTCAAAATTTCATTTACCATTTGCGGACTTGCTTTGCCTTTAGTGGCTTTCATTATCTGTCCGACTAAAAATCCCATTACTTTTTCTTTCCCGGATAGATACTCTTCTACCTGTGATTTATTATTGTTCAACACATCATCAATTGTGCTGTTAATAAAGTCAACATCCGTTATTTGAATCAGATTTTTTTCTTTTACTATTTTTTCAGGATCGCTTCCAGTTCTGAGCATTTCAAGGAATATTTCTTTTGCAATTTTGCCGCTGATTATTCCGTTGTCAATTAAGTTAATTAATTTACCGAGATTTTGCGGCGGGATTCGGAAATCCTTAATATCTATTTTTTCTTCATTCACTATTTTTAATACATCTACCATAATCCAGTTGCTTGCAGCCTTATAATTTTTTGTTTCCTTTATAACATCTTCGTAATAGTCTGCCAACTGTTTGGAAGAAGTAAGAACACCTGCATCATATTCAGGCAAAATGTATTGCTGGATAAATCTGGTTCTTCTTTTATCCGGCAATTCGGGCAGAGATTTAGCGATCTCGGATTTCCAATTTTCGTCAACAACAACAGGCACAAGATCGGGGTCGGGAAAATATCTATAATCGTGTGCCTCTTCTTTGGAACGCATGGGAATGATTTTATTTAAATCCGAATTCCACAACAGAGTCTGCTGGACAATTTTTCCCCCAGAATCAAGTATATCAATTTGTCTTTCAATTTCGTATTCCAATGCTTTTTCAACAAACCGGAATGAGTTCATGTTCTTAACTTCAGTTTTAGTTCCGAGTTTTTCTTCTCCTTTTAATCTTACAGAAACATTTGCATCGCACCTCAGCGAGCCTTCTTCCATATTTCCATCGCAAATTCCCAAATACGTTACAATTTGTTTGATCTTGTTCAAGTATAAATAGGCTTCTTCAGGAGTATTAATATCGGGTTCGGTAACAATTTCAATCAGAGGGGTGCCGCACCGGTTTGCGTCAACAAACGTGTCGTATCCTTGATCATGAATTAACTTGCCGGCATCTTCTTCCATGTGAATTCGTTTAATACGGATTTTTTTCTGCGAGCCGTCAGATTTATCAACGAAAATGTATCCATGTTCGCAGATCGGTTTTTCGTACTGAGAAATTTGATAGCCTTTCGGTAAATCGGGATAAAAATAATTTTTTCTTGCAAGAATTGATTTTTCGTTTATTCTGCAGTTTACGGCTATTCCCATTAATACACTGAATTCGACAACCTTTTTGTTTAGCACCGGTAATACTCCGGGATGACCAAGGCAAACAGGACAAACATTTGAATTAGGCGGATTGCCGAATTTTGTTGAACAGCCGCAAAAAATTTTTGTATTGGTTAAAAGCTGGGCATGTACTTCGAGACCAATAACCGCTTCGTATTTTTTGTTCATTTATAATTCTCGCAAATTCCTATTGCGAATATAAGAATTTAGAAATTATCCTCTTCGGTTTTGATTTATGAAATTATTTGTGGATTTTAAATATAGTTTATGAAAGGAAATTATAACCTATGACAATAGACGTACTTGTATTTGCCGCTCATCCCGACGATGCTGAACTGGGGATGGGAGGAACTATTGCCAAGCTTGTTAATCGGGGAGTAAAAGTCGGCGTCGTTGACCTTTCGAAAGGGGAAATGGGCACAAGGGGTTCTGCTGAAACGAGAAAAAAAGAAGCACTTAACGCTGCCAAGATTTTAAAATTATCGGTAAGAGATAACCTTGGTTTGAAAGACGGCAGCTTAAAATTAAATGACAGGTTCACTACTGCTGTGGTAAAAAAAATACGTGAGTACCAGCCAAAAATTATTTTTGCACCTTACAAAAACGATCGTCATCCCGATCACATCGGTACAAGCAGAATTGTAAAAGAAGCATTTTTTTACTCCGGACTGGCTAAAATAATAACAAGACAGGACGGAAAACAGCAGCAACCTTACCGTCCTAAAAAAATTTTTTATTATATGCAAAATATTGAATTTACCCCCTCGTTCGTGATTGATATCAGCGATACATTTAAAACAAAAATGGATTCGGTGTTTGCTTACAAAACACAGTTCTTTAACCCAGAAAGCAAGGAACCCGAAACATTTATTAGTCAGCCGAACTTTATAAAATTTGTGGAAGCCCGTGCAAAACATTTCGGATTTAAAATTGGGAAAGATTACGGCGAACCATTTTATTCCGAAGAATTGATTGAGTTGAATCTTTTGGACTATATTATATAAAATAATGAGGGAGAAATGAAAATAGCATTTATTGGGACGGGGTTGATGGGATCTGCAATGGTAAAAAATCTTTTGGCAAACAAACATTCGTTAACCGTTTATAACAGAACGAAATCTAAAACTGAAGAATTGAAAAAGCTGGGAGCTTTAGTTGCCGACACTCCAAAAGATGCAATTATAAATTCGGATGTTGTGATAACAATGCTCTCGGATTTTTCAGCGGTTACTGAAGTCTTGTTCAAAGAGAAAATAAATTATAAAGATAAGACCGTAATTCAGATGAGTACTATCTCTCCAGATGAAAGCTTACTGTTGAAAGAAAGGATTGAACAATCCGGCGGCAATTATTTTGAGGCTCCGGTTCTCGGCAGCGTACCTCAAATAGAAAATAAAGCTTTGCTTACATTGGTAGGAGGGACACAAAATCAGTACAACAAATTTAAGGAACTATTTGAATGTTTCGGAAAAGAGATATTTCTGATCGGTGAAACCGGAAAAGCTTCTGCACTTAAACTTGCCTTTAATCAGCTAATTGCTGCTGAGAGCGCTGTGTTTAGCATGAGTCTCGGCTACATAATTAAAAAAGGAATAAATGTTAATCAATTTATGGATATTCTGAAAAAGAGCGCATTTTTTGCACCCACCTTCGAAAGAAAACTGAATAATTATTTGAACGATGATTACTCCAATCCCCATTTTCCGCTGAAGCACATGTTAAAAGATATAAATCTTGTTTTCAATGAATTTCAGAAACAAAATATAAATACCATGCCGCTGGAGGGTATAAAAAAAATTCTCGAATTGTCTGTCAAACAAAATTTATCCGGTATGGATTATTCAGTTTTGTACAAAGTAATTAACAATAAATAACTCTTTAATTTTTAGCTGATGTCGGATAAAGTTAATCTAAAAACAAAAAGTCTCAAAATTGCGGGGCTCATAGGGGGAGTTTTAGCTTTTATTCTTTTTATGCTTTATTTTCATTTCGGAGAAGCTCATCAAGCAGCAAAGCTGGTTGCTGCCGTTGCGTTGTTAATGTCTGTCTGGTGGATAACAGAGGCAGTTCCACTTGCGGTTACCTCTTTAGTTCCATTAGTTTTATTTCCTCTGCTTGGTTTATTAAGTGCTGAAGAAACTGCTAAAGCCTATATGAACTCGACAATTTTTCTTTTTATGGGAGGATTTATAATTGCAATTGCAATGGAGAAATGGAATCTTCATAAAAGAATTGCACTGAATTTAATTTCGGTTTTCGGGAAAAGTCCCGCTAAAATTATTATGGGATTTATGGTAGCGGGAGGATTTATTTCAATGTGGATTTCCAACACGGCTACTGCGGTAATGATTCTTCCAATCGGAATGGCAATTATGTATAAACTGGAGAACGAATTCGGGCAGGAGAAAACAAGAAAATTTTCCGTTGCACTCATGTTGGGTATTGCCTATTCATGTTCAATAGGCGGCATAGCGACTTTAATTGGTACGCCCCCTAATCTGGTTTTCCAGAGAATTTATGCAATTACATTTCCTCAACGCCAGCAAATTATGTTTGGCGATTGGATGAAATTTGGAGTTCCGCTTTCGCTATTGATGCTGGTATTAGCCTGGTTTTTAATCACACAGGTTTTTTACAAAACCGATAAGAATTTGATCATCGATGTGGGACTAATTAAATCAGAAAAAAGATCTTTGGGCAAAATGAATTTCGAGGAAAAGGCAGTTGCGGTTGTATTTATTCTTACCTCTTTATTGTGGATATTTAGAGTACAGCTTGATCTTGGATTTGTAAAAATTCCTGGCTGGTCGCAGCTATTTTCGAAAAGTAATCTGCTTGATGATGGAACTGTTGCCGTTACGATGGGCTTCATTTTGTTTTTAATTCCTGTAAAAACCGAGGGAAGTGAAAATGCATTTTTGCTGGATTCATCTGCAATTAGAAAAATTCCATGGGAAATTATTTTGCTGTTCGGCGGTGGATTTGCTCTTGCCGACGGATTTGTAAAAAGCGGATTATCTGAATTAATTGGTAGCCAGTTTGCCGGCTTAAAACATTTTCCTGTTGTACTTTTAATTGCTTCCATTAGTCTCGTTATCGTATTGCTTACCGAGTTAACGTCAAACACTGCAACGGCACAAATTGTTTTGCCGGTTCTGGCATCGCTTTCTCTTGAATTAAACATCAATCCTTTTTTGTTAATGATTCCGGCAACAATTGCAGCTTCTATGGCGTTTATGCTGCCTGTTGCAACCCCTCCAAATGCAATTGTTTTTGGCAGCCAAAGGCTAAAGGTTCTAGATATGCTTAAAACAGGCATAGCACTTGATTTGATAGGCGTTATTATTGTAACTGCGGTCATTTATCTCTACTTTGTTGGATGAATCTTTTTTTTATGACAAAGATTATATTAAAGAAGAACGAAGAAAAACGTATTAAAAATGGTCATCTCTGGGTTTTCAGTAATGAGATAGAAAAACGAATTGAGCCGCTAAAAACGAGCCCCGCCAAAGGCGTGAATGACGAACGCAGAATGCAGACCGGCGATGTTGTAGAAGTATACGATTATAAAAATAATTTTTTGGGTTCTGGATTTTATAACGCCAACTCACTTATCTCCGTAAGAATAATTTCACACCAAAAAAAATTTGATCTGAAAAATCTTTTTGAGAAAAGATTAATATCGGCGTATGATTTTAGAAAATCTGTTTATCCAGACAGAAATTCATTCCGCATGGTCTTTAGTGAAAGCGATTTTTTGCCCGGGCTAATTATTGATAAGTATAACAATACTTTTGTCATGCAGATTTACTCAGCAGGAATGCAAAAAAATATTAATTTGATTGCAGATATTCTTACAAACAATTTGAATGCAGAAAACATTTTTACAAGGAATGAATCATATTTTAGAAAGCTTGAGGGACTTTCCGAAGCAGATGAAATATTATTCGGTTCGGTCAAAGAGGAAATAATTTCTATCGATGAAGTAAAATACAAAATAGATTTTGAAACGGGACATAAAACGGGTTTTTATTTTGACCAGTGTGATAACAGAAAGTTTGCCGCAAAATTTTGTAAAGACAAGACAGTACTTGACTGCTTTTGCAATTCAGGCGGTTTTGGACTTCATGCAATTAAAGAAGGTGCAAAATCCGTTGTGTTTGTCGACTCATCGAAACGTGAAATTGACTCCGCAAAAACAAATTATAAACTAAATAATTTTAATACAAATGCGGAATTTATCTGCGGAGATGTTTTCGACTTTTTAGAAAAAAGTATTTCTTCAAACAGAAGATTCGATGTTGTGATTTTGGATCCTCCGGCGTTTGCAAAAAACAAAAAATCACTGCCGCAGGCTGTTAAAGGATATGAAAAGTTAAACAGGCTGGCTCTGCAGGTTGTTAATGACGGCGGTTTTCTGTTTTCATCTTCATGTTCTTATCATCTTAAAAAAGATGACTTTTTGTCAGCAATAAATTCTGCCGCTGTTAAAGCTGGCAGACAAATACGGATGTTTAACTTCAGTAATGCATCAATGGATCATCCATCCTTGCCTTCAATGGAAGAAACGACTTATCTTAAGTTTGCATCGTTTGTTGTAAATAGTTGAACATTGTAAATTGACTGTTGAGTTATTGAATATTTCTTTAAAAATCTTTAACACATTTTAGTTTCACAGGGAAACTTTTGAACATTAATTTTGTAGAAAAACAGTCGAATTTTAAGCAAAATATAGGAGGGTTAATTGGAAATTACTGAACTTAATGAAAAAATTAAACGTGAAAGCGAGTTTGTGGATGTTCTGCTCAATGAAATTGGAAAAGTAATTGTCGGACAAAAATATATGGTCGAACGTTTGATAGTCGGACTTCTTTCAAACGGACATATTTTACTTGAGGGGGTTCCCGGACTCGCAAAAACACTGGCAATCAAATCTCTGGCTTCTTCAATGAAAGCTAAATATCAAAGAATACAATTCACACCGGACCTTCTTCCGGCAGATTTAATAGGTACGTTAATATACAACCAAAAAGACGGGAACTTTACAATTAAAAAGGGACCAATTTTTGCGAACTTTATTTTAGCCGATGAAATAAACCGTGCACCGGCTAAGGTTCAAAGTGCGTTGCTTGAAGCAATGCAGGAAAGACAGGTTACAATCAGCGAAACTACTTTCCCGCTTCAAGAACCGTTTTTAGTTCTTGCTACTCAAAACCCGATTGAACAGGAGGGTACTTATCCGCTGCCCGAAGCACAGGTAGATAGATTTATGCTGAAGGTAAAAATTACTTATCCCAGCCGGGAAGAAGAATTGAAAATAATGAGACTAAATATTACTGATTCGGTGTTCGATAAAATTCAACCGGTTGTTTCCCCCGAAAGTATTTTAAAAGCCCGTAAACTTGTTCAGGAAGTTTATGTGGACGAAAAAATTGACAGATACATTCTTGATATTGTTTTTGCTACAAGAAATCCAAAAGATTACGGATTGGATGAACTGACGGAATTAATTAGTTATGGTGCCTCGCCGAGAGCAACAATTAATCTTGCTCTCGGTGCTCGTGCATTAGCTTTTATTAAAAGAAGAGGATATGTAATTCCCGAAGATGTAAGAAGTATTTGTATGGATGTTTTGCGTCATAGAATTGCGGTTACCTACGAAGCTGAAGCAGAAGAAATCACATCTGAAAAAATAATTCAGAAAATATTAAATAAAGTTGAGGTGCCGTAAAAAAGAAGGAGTGTATGGCTGCCTTTCCCGTGCAGTCATACAAAATACTGTTTCTAAGAGAAAATTTTTTTATGCTTACAAAAGAATTATTAAAGCAAGTCAGACAAATAGAAATCCGCACACGTGGATTGGTTAACGAAGTTTTCTCAGGTGAATATCATTCCGTATTTAAAGGAAGAGGAATGGAATTCTCCGAAGTACGCGAGTATCAGCCCGGCGACGATATTAGAAGTATCGATTGGAATGTGACTGCAAGATTCGGTCATCCCTTTGTCAAAATATTTGAAGAGGAAAGAGAACTGACGGTAATGCTTTTAGTCGATATGAGCGGCTCCCTTTCGTTTGGCAGCGTAGAAAAAACAAAGCAGCAGATAGCTGCCGAAATTAGTGCTATTCTTGCTTTTTCAGCATTAAAAAATAATGATAAGGTTGGCTTGATTTTGTTTACGGACCAAATTGAGAAGTTTGTTCCACCAAGAAAAGGCAGAAGCCACGTTCTTAGAATTATCAGAGAAGTTTTATCTTTTTTACCAACCGGCAATAAGACAAGCATTAAAACTGCATTGGAATATTTTAATCATGCAGTAAAAAAACGATCGATTGTTTTTCTGATTTCCGACTTTATGGATTTGGGCTACGACAAAATTTTGAGAATAGCCGGAAGAAAACATGATTTAATAGGAATTGTGCTGGACGATCCTCGCGAAAAAGAAATCCCCAAAGCCGGTTTAATAAAATTCAGAGATGCCGAAACAGGTGAAATTCGATACCTTGATACTTCTTCGAAAGATGTTCAAAAATGGTTTTACGAAACGAACAAACAAAGAGAACAAATTAGGAAATCGCTCTTTCTTGCAAGCAGACTCGATTCAATTGAAATTGATACAGCTTCATCGTATGTGAAACCACTTGTTGATTTCTTTAAAATGAGAGAGAAAAGATGGTAAAAATTCTCCGGCTTTTTCTACCGTTATTATTTTTTTCAATACTGATCCATGCGCAGTCAATTCGTGTAAGTGCGTATACAGATACTACGGATTATAAAGTGGGAGATTATATCAACTATCATGTTGATGTACAACGAAATAAGAATGTTAAACTTTCTATGCCTTCATTTAAGGATTCTGTAAAAGGTGTGGATTTTATTGAACAGAAACCTGTTTATTCCGAAGAAAGCAACAATAAGGTAATAGATAAATATACCTTTGTTTTTTCAAAATATGATTCGGGCAAAGCTGTTATTCCGGGACTTAAAGTTTTTTATACGGAAGGAAACGACACAACAAAAAAATTTTTGCGACTTGGTTCAATTCATTTAACAGTTCATACTCTGCCTGTTGATCAAAATGCGGATATAAAAGATGTAAAAGGACCATTGAATATTCCTTTAAATATTTTATTCATAATAATTATTGTACTTATTGTTTTGCTGCTGGCTGTTGCTGCATTTTTTGGATACAAATATTATAAGAAGAAAAAAGCCGGGACAGAAATAGAAAGAATTACAATAAAAATTCCGCCGCATGAAATTGCTATTTCTGCTCTTCGGAAACTTGAAGAAAGAAAACTCTGGCAGCAGGGCATGGTGAAAGAGTATCATAGTGAAATAACAGAAATAATAAGAAGGTATTTCGAAGCGCGGTTTGGAATATTGGCAATGGAGCAGCCTTCATCCGAATTGCTTATGAACTTAAACAAAATTGCGGATGCCATGGTTATCTACAGTAAAACGGAAGACTTTTTGAACAATGCCGATATGGTCAAGTTTGCAAAATTTCAGCCAATGCCTACAATAAACGAGGAAATGATGAAACAGGCGTACGAAATTGTGAAAGGTACTATTCCCAAACCAACAGAAGAAATCAAAGAAGAGGTAAAAAGTGTTTGAGGAAATTAGCTTTGCTTATCCTTTCTTTCTTTATTTGCTGATATTTGTGCCAGTTATTTTTTATTATTACTGGAAAAAGAATAACCAAACAAGTCCAGATTTAACTTTTTCATCGCTGGAAATTTTCGGTGAAGTGAAACCGAATCTTAAAGAGAGATTGAAACATCTTCCGGCTGTCTTAAGAAGTCTTACTTTTGGCGTTTTAATTGTTGCACTTGCCAGACCGCAGACTTATTCTTCCGGACAGAACATTTATACTGAAGGAATAGATATTGTTATGCTGCTCGATATTTCCGGCAGTATGCTTGCTGAAGATTTTAAACCCAACCGTGTAGAAGCGGCTAAAAATGTAATGAACGATTTTATAAACGGCAGAGTTTCCGATAGAATCGGTCTTGTCGTTTTTGCAAGAGACAGCTTTACTCAATGCCCGTTGACAATTGATTACTCTGTTTTGAAAAATTTACTTAAAGAAATTCATACGGGCATGATTGAAGATGGTACGGCAATAGGCAATGCAATTGCCAACGGAGTGAATAGGTTGAAAGACAGTAAAGCTAAAAGCAAAATTATGATTTTGCTTACTGATGGCGTAAATAATTCGGGTGAGGTCGATCCGGTTACAGCAGCACAGATTGCGGCAAAATTCGGGATAAGAATTTATACAATAGGAGTTGGAACAATGGGAGAAGCGCCTTATCCTTTTCAGACTCCGTTTGGAGTAAGATACCAAATGGTGCCAGTAGAAATAGATGAAAATTTGCTGCAGCAGATTGCTTCAATAACCGGCGGAAAATACTTTCGTGCAACAAATAACCAAAAATTGAGCGATATTTACAAAGAGATCGACAAACTTGAAAAAACACGTGTTGAAGTTACTTCGTACCGCCATGCGACCGAGTTGTTTTACGGCTGGGCGGGAGCCGGAATTATTTTGCTTTTTTTAGAACTGGCAATAAGCAGAACTTATTTGAGAAAACTACCATAAAAGATAAAAGGTAAAAAGAAAGGATAAATGTTACGATTCGCACATCCGGAATTTTTATATCTGTTAATTCTGATTCCGCTAACGGCTGCATTGTATTGGGTTACTTACAGAAATCAAAACAAAATGCTTGCAGCTTTTGCAAATCAAAAATTGCATAATATATTATTTCCTAAAAAAAGCAGCCTTAAGTCCCACTTGAAATTTTCACTGACGTTATTTGCTTTTTTGCTTCTTGTTTTAGGGATCGCAAATCCGCAGGTCGGCTCAAAAATTGAAGAAGTAAAACAGGTCGGCATTGATGTTTACATTTGTCTTGATGTTTCTTTAAGTATGACCGCCGAAGATGTAAAGCCAAATAGACTTGAGAAAGCTAAATATGAAATTTCCAAGCTGATGCAAAAGTTAAACGGAGATAGAATCGGTCTTATTGTTTTTTCGGGTGCAGCTTATGTACAATTTCCGTTAACTTCTGATTACTCGGCTGCGAATTTATTTTTATCTGCTGTCAATACAAACACCGTACCACAGCCAGGCACTGCCATTGCTTCCGCCATTGAACTCGCCGTGAAATCATTTAGGTACGATGATCAGACTAAAAAAGCAATTGTTATTATTACTGATGGGGAAGATCACGAAGGGAATATTGATCAAGCTGTAAACGATGCTGTAAGCAAAGATATTCAGATTTACGCAATCGGATTCGGTTCTGCTTCCGGTGTTCCGATTCCCGTCTATGATGCTTCCGGCAATCAAACTGGTTACAAAAAAGATGCCCAGGGTAATATTGTTTTGACAAGTCTTGATGAATCTGTTCTCGAAGATATTGCTCAAAAAGGAAACGGCAAATTTTATCTTGGTT
This sequence comes from Melioribacter roseus, assembly GCA_020722085.1. Lineage (GTDB taxonomy): Bacteria > Bacteroidota > Ignavibacteria > Ignavibacteriales > Melioribacteraceae > Pyranulibacter. Next base: position 7,938 of record DYLN01000059.1, on the reverse strand, counting down.
CCAGCAGTGAAAATGAGCTTGATAAAATTTATAATGACCTTGCCAGCATCGAGCAGACTGAATACGGTACGAAAAGAGTAACGGAGTATGAAGACAGATTTTATTATCTGCTTCTGCCGGCTTTGTTAATACTTCTTGCGGAATTTTTTATTCCTTTAAATAAATCAAAACTTTTTACAAAATTGGAAAGTATAAGAGAAAAAATTTAAGAATTTATGACATCTACAAAGCTAAATATTTTTTTAGCAATTACATTTTTATCTGCAGTAAGTTTTTTTGCACAGAGTGAAAGATCACTCAACAACAAAGGTGTTAAATTGTACGCCGAGAAAAAATATCCCGAAGCGGAAGTAAATTTTAGAAAAGGGTTGGAAAAAAATCCTGAATCGTTTAGAGGGCATTTTAATTTAGGCGATGCGCTTTATAAGCAAGGACGCTACGATGAAGCAATTCAACAGTACAAAAATGCGCTCGGTTTGACTAAGGATAAAGTAGAAAGAGCTAAAACATTTCATAATATTGGCAATGCTTTTCTTAAATCGAATAAACTGCAGGAAAGTATTGGAGCTTACAAAAATTCTCTTAAATTGGACCCGAACGATTTCGATACTAAATACAATCTTTCTTATGCGTTGAACAAATTGAAACAGCAGCAAAATCAAAATAACAAGAACAATAAAGATCAGAATAAAGGCAATAACGAGGATCAAAACCAGAATCAGCAGAATCAAAATCAGCAAAACCAAAACCAGCAGCAAAAACAGGATCAGAGTAAAAATCAGCAGGAAAATCAATATCAGCAAAACCAGCAGCAGGCAAAAAATCAGATATCTAAGGAAGAAGCAGAAAGAATTTTAGATGCGTTAAAAAACGATGAGGCGCAAATTCAAAAACAATTAAGAAGAAATAAAGGAAGACCTGTAAAAACAGATAAAGATTGGTAAATTTGTTTGTTAAATAATTTTTTTATGAACAGAAAAAACAAAATACAACTGTTTTTAATATTGTTTTTGAGCTTATTAGCTTTGTTAACAACGCGGTTGAAGGCTCAGCAATTTTCTGCTTCGGCGGATAGAACAACTGTCGGCGAAAACGAAACATTTCAAGTCGATTTTACATTCAGCGGTTCCGATGTAAATGGAATAAGTAATTTCCGTCCACCCAACTTCACAAATTTCAGAGTACTTTCCGGACCGAATCAATCTACAAGCATGCAGTTTATTAACGGCTCTTCTTCTGCTTCGGTTACTTACACATATATTTTGCAGCCCGCGTCAACCGGCGAGTTTTCAATTGCTCCGGCTTCAATAACATATAAGGGAAAAAGTTATACCACAAACGATTTGAAGATCAAAGTCATTAAAGGCTCTATAAAATCTTCAGCCGTTAATGCTGCTTCAAGTGATGATATTGGTAAAAATGTTTTTATCGTTGCAGAAGCGGATAAAAAAAGAGTTTATCTCGGAGAGCAGGTAACCGTTATCTACAAACTATACACACGATTGAACATTTCTTCTCCCCAGATTACAAAACTTCCTTCGTATCAGGGATTTTGGGCTGAAGAAATTGATATGCCTAACACCATAAGTTTTGAACTTGGAATGTACAAAGGTGAACGCTACCGCGTGGCAAAATTGAAAGAGGTTGCATTGTTCCCCTCAAAGACCGGAAAACTTTCTGTTACACCGTTTGAATTAACTATACCGGTAATTGTTAGAAAGAAAAGCAGAAGCAACAATATTTTCGATGATTTCTTTAACGATTCTTTCTTTGGCGCTTCGCAGACTGTAAACTATAATGCGAAATCAAATACTGTTGTAATTTATGTAGATCCTCTTCCGTCTGAGAACGTTCCACCGTCTTTTAACGGTGCAGTTGGGAATTTTTCCATTAAAGCAAGTCTTGATAAAAATAATGTTCAAACCAATGAGAGTGTAACACTTAGGGTAATTTTGAGCGGCACTGGCAACTTTAAGCTGCTCGATCTTCCCAGCTTAAAACTTCCTGCCGGACTTGAAAAGTATGACCCGAAAGTAATAGAAAACATTAACCGCAAATCCGTTATCTCCGGACAGAAGATTTATGATTACTTGATTATTCCGCGTGCAGCAGGCAACAAAGAAATTCCTCCGATTGAATTTTCATATTTTAATGCTGCAGCCAGGAAGTATGTTACTTTGTCTACCCCCGCTTTTAAAATTAATGTTGAAAAAGGCGTGGGTGAGTATGCTTCATCATCCCCCGGTTTTTCGAAGGAAGATGTAAAATTTTTGAACGAAGATATTCGATACATAAAAACATCGGAATTTAGCTTAAAGCGGAAAGAAGAAATTTCGGTTGTAAAAGATTGGTTCTGGGCAGGCATAGCAATTCCGTTATTTGTATTTTTTGGTGTAGTCTGGTATGTAAAGAGAAAAGAAAAAATTTCCAGTAATTTAGAGCTGCTCAGGTTTCAGAAAGCCGAGAAAGCAGCAAAACAAAGACTTCGTTTGGCGAAGCAGGCACTTGATAACAACGATTCTAAAAGTTTTTACAATGAAATATCGCTTGCTTTATCCGGTTATATGGAAGATAAACTTAACATACAAAAATCCGATTTTACGCTTGAGTTGGCTTTGAGTAAACTTAGAATGATGAATGTCGATGAGGTGTATATAGAAAAGACGAAGACAATAGCAGAAAAGTGTGAGTTTGCCCGCTTTGCGCCGGTAAATGATTCAAACAATACAATCGATATTTATAATGAGGCGGTCAAATTGATAGTTGACCTAGATGGGTCCATAGCACAGAGGAAAAGAAAAAAATGATCAAGAAAGATTTACTCCTGCGGTATTCTTCGGTGAAAAAAATTTTTGCTCTTTGCATTTTGTTTCTTTCTCCCAATTTGATTTTTAGTCAGTCTATTGAACAGTTAATGAAACAAGGAAACGACTATTATCAAAAAGAACAATATGAACAGGCAGTAAATTTATATTCGGAAATTTTGAATAAAGGCTATGAAAGTGCATCGCTCTATTATAATTTAGGAAATGCATATTTCAGGTCAAATAAATTGGGGATGGCAATCTTGAATTATGAAAGAGGCTTGAAGCTTCAGCCTAATGACGAAGACCTGCAGTACAATTTGAAAATTGCCAATTCAAGAACGGTTGATAAAATACAAGAATTACCTAAATTATTTTTTGTTAAATGGTGGGAAATAATTATTACTTCACTTTCTATGGCTGCACTTTCCTTACTGTTGATTGCTGTTTTCACACTTTTTTTGGCTGCCATTGCCGTCTATTTGCTTTCTAAAAATCTTCGACTGCAAAGGTTCTCTTTTTTCTCTGGTTCTGTACTTCTTGCTGTACTGCTAATTGTTACCATAATGTTTATTTCGCGGGTGGATAGGGAAGAATCTTCCAATTATGCAGTGCTGATAGAGCCGTCAATAACCGCAAAAATTGCACCGGATAATAAAAGCGGTGATGCTTTTCTTATTCATGAAGGAATCAAGTTTCAATTGATTGATCGTGTTAATGACTGGTCAAAAATAAAATTGAGTGACGGGAAAATCGGCTGGCTTCCTAATAATTCTTTTGGTAAAATTTAATCGTACTTTATTTAAAAAAATAAATTATAAAAATGTTCGTACTTAAACGGAGATTCCAAAGACGATAAATTTCACAAGGAGCAGATTTTCAACAAAACGAATCGAAAGTACGTAATTGTGTCAGATAATCTTAACGCGAAAAAATATAACAATATAAAATTAGCTGTCGGAATAACGGAAGCTGTACTCTCATTTGTTTTGCTTTTCTTGTTTGTCAAATTAGGATTGAGCAAGTATTTAGAAGAAACAATCCGCACGTATATTCAAAATAATTACCTTGTTTTGCTTCTCTATACAATAATTTTAGGAATAATTTCAAGCATAATTTTTTATCCCTTTAGTTATTACAACGGATTTTACCTTGAACATAAATACAAATTATCCAATCAAACTTTTTGGAGATGGACACTTGAAAATTTAAAAGGCGCAATTGTTGGCAGCGCAATAGGACTCCCGCTTCTTCTTCTTTTTTATTTTATTCTTAATGCATTTGGAAATTTATGGTGGCTGCCTTTTGCAGCGGTTTTATTTTTTGTTTCGGTTGTTCTTGCACAGGTTGTGCCCGTATTAATTCTTCCGTTATTTTATAAAGTTACTCCTATCGAAAGTGAAGAACTAAAAAACAGGATAATGGAACTTTCAAGACAAAGCGGAATGAAAGTAAAAAACGTGTTCAAATTTGACATGAGCAAGAATACAAAGAAGGCAAACGCAGCATTTACAGGACTCGGTAAAACGAAAAGAATTTTATTAGGCGATACTCTTCTTAACGGTTGTTCTTACGATGAAATTGAAACTGTTATAGCACACGAGCTTGGTCACTATACACACAAACACATTTTAAAAAATATAATCATCAGTACAGTTTTCAGTTTTGCTACGCTTTTTATTCTTTCTGTTTTATATAGCATTTCGCTTGCTTGGTTTGATTTCAAATCGATTACTGAAATTTCGGCACTGCCTCTTCTTGTTTTGTGGGGAATGCTGATTGGGATTATTCAAACTCCCGTTTCAAATTTAATTTCGAGAAAATTTGAATATCAGGCAGATGAGTATGCTGTTCGTTCTACACAAAAGAGGGAGATATTTATTACTACATTAAATAAGTTAACCGATCAGAATATGGGGGACAGAGAACCACATCCGTTTATTGAATGGTTTTTTTACAGCCACCCTTCGATAAAAAACCGCACGAAGTATATTCGTAGTCTAAATACGGAAAAGATTTAAAGTATCACCTGCTATATCACATTCTTACAAAATGAATTTTATCGTTATATTTGTATTAAATGTAACTTATAACTCTGCATGACAAAAAGGAAAAAGTACTTTATTTATCCGACCATTGTAATTCTGTTAATACTCAATGGCTGTACTTTTAATGAAAACACAAATCCTTCTTCACCGGATTTATTAACAGGTATTTTACCTCAAAGTCCCTCTCCCGCAAATAATTCTTCCGATGAATTGCTCGTGGTCGATTTAAAGTGGGAATCCTCAGCAGACAAATTTGATGTCTACTTCGATAAAAACAATCCGCCGCAAATCCTACTTGCAAAAGATACGACTGCAAAAAAGCTGCTTGTTACTGGACTTGAATACAGTACAAAATATTATTGGAAAGTTATAGCCAAAACAAATTCCGGTACAACCCTTGAAGGTCCTGTGTGGAGTTTTACTACTGTCTCTCAAGATCAATCTGCATTGAACGGATTTGTATTGATCGATTATGGATTAACCATTTCTCCTCCAAGTAATGTTAATGTGTTACTGCAGGTAGTTGATTTAAACGGAAGCGGTGTTGTAAATCTTACAGAAGGTGATTTTGAAGTATATGAAGATGGTGAGCCGGTTTCTGTCTCTGAATCTAAACTGACTATAAAAAAACGTGATCAGCTTCCTTATAATATTTATACCGTGCTGATGCTTGATAACAGTACAAGCCTGAAGGACAGCATCGATGCAATTCGTTCTTCGGCATCGGAATTTGTAAACAATTTACTGCCGAATCAGCGGATAGCTGTTTATTCATTTTCTGAAAGTCAGTATCTGCTTCAAAACTTTACTTCAGACACGACTGCGCTAAAAAATGCTCTTAATAATTATCAGCTTGGTTTTGCTACTACCGATCTTTACGGTTCCGTTATAAAAGGAGCTTCTTTGTGGAAAGATTCTTTTACAAGCGACAGCATATCTCAAGGATTTATGATAATATTTACCGACGGCAAGGACACGCAGGGTTCTCATACAATTGCAGAGGCATTAAATTCCATAAGTAATAAAATTGTTTTTACAATTGGGCTCGGCAGCGAAATTGATCCGGATGTTTTGGAAAGAATTGGCAATGCCGGCTTTTACCGTATAAACAATACGAATGAATTAAGTCGCCGGTTTACTGATATTCAAAATAAAATTTTAAATTATGCCAACAGTTTTTACATGCTTACTTATCAGAGTCCCAAAAGAGGAAATAAGAACCATACTTTAGCTGTCAAAATAAAAAATAATCCATATTCTGGTGCTGGCTCTGTTCTGGAAGGTACATTTAACAGCGCTGTATTTAGCTCGAATTAAAAATGCAAAAAAATAATGGGGTGAAAATAATGGCAGTTTCAAGAGAAGATGTTGAAAATATCGCAAAGCTTGCAAAGCTTAAATTCACTGAAGATGAACTCAAAAATTTAACGAGGGACATGAATAAGATTCTTACTTACATGGATAAATTGAATGAATTGGATACCGATAATGTTGAGCCACTCTCAAATCCAATTTCAAACGAGAATGTTCTTCGAGAGGATAAATTAGAAGAATCAATTCCCACCGAAGAAGCACTGAAAAATGCACCCGACAGAACTGACGTATTTTTTAGAGTTCCGAAAGTAATAAGCAAAGAATAGGCGGTAAGTACCGTATGATAATCGGAATAATACCTGCGCGTTTTGGCTCCACACGTTTGATGGGAAAACCACTGGCAGATATTGGCGGTAAACCGATGATTCAGCATACTTATTTCAGTGCTAAAAAATCCAAGCTGCTGGATAAAGTTGTAATTGCCGTTGATGACGAAAAAATATTTCAGGTTGCAAAGAGTTTTGGAGCAGAAGTTTATCTTACACCCAAAAATATTACTACTGGTTCGGATAGAATTGCTTTCGTAGCCGAAAAATTGAAAGATGCTGAAATTATTGTAAACATTCAGGGCGATGAACCTTTTATTCAATCGAAAATGATTGACCAGGCAATCGAACCTTTGCTGTTCGATCGGAAGGTAAATGTTTCCACTCTGGCAAAAAGAATTATTTCTGTAGAAGAGCTTAAGTCGCCCTCAGTTGTTAAAGTCGTTTTCGATTATCACAATTTTGCACTTTATTTTTCACGTTCGCCCATTCCGTTCGTTAGAGAAGCGAGAACAAATCTTGAGCGGATTGAGCTAGCCGAGGTTTACAAACATATCGGTCTTTATGCTTACCGAAGGGAATCTTTGCTTAAATTTACTTCATTAAAACAGACCGATCTGGAAAAAATTGAACATCTCGAGCAATTAAGAATGCTTGAAAACGGATTTAAAATAAAAATAGTTGTTACCGAACTGGAAAGTATTTCAGTGGATACGCCCAAAGATCTGGAACTTATCAGAAGATATTACGAACGATATATAAAGCCAAATGAGAAACCAACCAAAGCAAAGTAGTAGAGTTGGATTGTCTTTTCGACTTGCAGATTGTATTTTTTAACAGCAAAATTGAAAAAATATTAGCAAAGTTATGGAAAGAAAAATCAGAGTATTAATTGCAAAAGCCGGACTCGACGGTCACGACCGGGGAGCGAAAGTAGTTGCCGCTGCACTGCGCGATGCCGGTATGGAAGTTATTTATACCGGTTTGCGTCAAACGCCGGAAATGATAGTTGAAGCTGCAATTCAGGAAGATGTTGATGCGATAGGAATTAGTATTCTCTCTGGTGCACACATGACGATATTTCCTAAAATACTTGAACTGATGAAGGCAAGAGGGTTAAATGATGTTCTGTTGTTCGGCGGTGGAATAATTCCTGAAGAAGATTTAATAAAATTGAAAACAATTGGTGTGGGCGAACTTTTTACACCGGGCACTTCTACAGTGGAGATAATCCGCTACTTAAAAGATTGGGTGGAAAAACATCCGAAAAATTAGGTAGGGACTGATCAAAGAGTAATGATTGTTAAAATGGCAGACACTTCCGTAAGAAATGCCTTCGGTAGAATTACACAGCTTGCCCCGTGTATTTTACGGGGAATTTCCTCGAATTATTTTATTGCTTTGTCCGCAAAAGGAATATTAAAAAGTATAGAGGCATCATTTGGG
>DYLN01000058.1 GCA_020722085.1 Melioribacter roseus | reverse complement strand
CTTCGGCGAGACAGGCCCGCCTTCGTTTTATTGATGTTATCCGCCAACAAGAAAACTAAATTATTGTCTCGATAGAGACTGCATTTTTTTAGGAAAGTACTATATACTGCCGTAGTAAAATAAAGAGATGCTTTCCAGTTTATAGTTTCATGAGATAATAATTTGCCGCTTACATATTCTCCAAAAATTCCGATAATAACTGTGCAGTTCTTTATTCAGCCAAATAAAAGATTATGAGATTTCTTAAATGGGCTAATAATGGACTTTTGAAACCTCAATAGCAAGGCTCTATACAATGATTAACTTTTTTAAATATTTTTTATAAATTAAAAACAGAAATGTTATATTACATAGCATTCTAAAGGAGCTATTCTTACACGATGATAGAAGTTCGTTTCAATGCAATAAAACCATCCGGTCAGTTAGTAAGCGGGAACGTTGCTTATCCTACGTTTAGAGAAGCAAAACAAAAAATTCATGTTCTTGCCGAAAAAAATCAGCTAAAAATCCGGAAGATTGAAAAAAAAGCCAGCTATATATATAAAGTTAAAAAAGGAAACGAAAAACCTATTACAGGCGAGCAGCGAGCCTTTTCAAAAGAAGAGGTTGTAAATGCTCTTCAAAAGTTGGGTTATGAAGTAATCTCGGTTAATAAGAAATTATTCGAACTGAATCTCAAACCTCCGCAGCAGGATATTGTTTCCTATGTGAAAATCAGTGCCGAATTGCTTGAGCAAAAATTACCTTACAGTGAAATTCTTACTTTGTTAATAAATGATATTCAGAACAAAACGCTTAAAGAAACCTTAAAACAGATTAACAACGAATTGAAAAAAGGTGCCGACAGCGAGGCTACTTTTATGCGCTATCAATCGGTTTTTGGTAAATTTACTGCTTACATGCTTGGACTCGCATCCAAAAGCGGTAACATGGCGGAAATTTACAGAGCAACTGCAAAATTTTTGGAACGGCGTCAGGAATTCAAAAAAAATCTGCGCAGCGCTTTAATTACTCCTTTGGTTACTCTGTTTGTTTTGTTCCTTGCCGTGGTTTTTTATGTCGGATATATTTTCCCGGAAACAGCAAAGTTGTTTGTGAAATTTAAAATCCCTTTACCGCCGCTTACCGCCGCAACACTCAGCATAAGTGAATTTTTCATAAATAATATCATTATTGTTTCAATAGTAATTCTTGTCCCTCCGATTCTGTTTTTATATTGGTCGAGAACAGCTAAGGGAAAACTTTTTGTCGATAGAATGATGCTGAAAATTCCTGTGATGGGTTCGCTTATTCACAAAACTTTGATTGAAGTTTTTTGCCGGGTTTTTTATACACTATACAGCGGCTCAGCAGAAAGTATTGAACCGATTAGAATTGCTGCCGAAGCAACAGGCAACAGTTATTTTGAGCAGCAGATAAAACAAGTTGCTATCCCGCTTATGATTAAACGCGGAATCGGTATTACCGAAGCTTTCGAGCAAAGCGGCATTTTTACTGAAACTGCTATTTCGAGATTTCATTCCGGAGAGGAAACCGGAACTATTAAAAATACTGCTCTGCAGCTTGCTAACTATTATGAAAGTGAAACCGTCTTCCGTTTAAAAAACATAATTGACCTGGTTCAGGTTATGATTGCAATGATAATAATGGTTGTTATGATTGGATTAACATTAATTTCTGCAGAGACGGCAACCATAAGTCCCAAATCTCCGATAATGCAGTAGCAAATTATTGATTTTTTGACATTAAATTTTTGGACAGGTTATGGCAATGATAGATACACAATTAGAATTAACAGATAAAATCGGTTACCTTCTTTTAAAAAAAGGCATTATAGATAATAAAATTTTAGAGCAAGCCTTAAAAATAAAAGACAACGATCAAACAAAACTAAAACGGAATCTTGCACAAATATTAGTTGACGAATTTGATTTTGACCATGATATAATTTTCCGCGAAGTTGCGGTGCTTTATGCTTTCAAAGAACTGAATTTTCGTCCCGAAGAACTTTCCGATGAAAGAATAGCAGAAATTAAAGCTATGATGAACAGATACGGCAAAGAAGTAAGAGATATGCTTCTTCAATACCGGGTAATTCCTTTTAAATACGACGATAAAATTAAAGATAAACTTATACTTGCAGCAGTTGACCCCACGGAACGTTCACTGGCAAAAATTGCATATACATTAAATGCCAAGAAGTATGAAATCAATTACTTAAGAAAAAGAGATTACGATAAATTAATAGCGATACTAATCGGCTCCGAAAATGAATATCTAAAAATGCTGGAAGAATCCGGCGAAGAAATAAGCGTAGTTCCGGAAGAAACAACAATCAGCGAAGAAGAACTCGATGCCGAGATTAACAAAAGCGCATTAATAAATTTAGTTGAAGCCGCTCTTATCGAAGGCACAAGAAAAGGTGCAAGTGATATTCATATAATTGCTAAACCGGGACACAAAACCGAAATTCATTTTAGAATTGATGGTAAGCTTATGCTATGGCATACTCAGGAAAATACAATGCCCGAGGCCGTTATGGCTGTAGTTAAAGACCGCTCAAAAGGACTCGATAGATTTGAAAGAGAAAGAGCGCAGGATGGTTTTATGCAGAGAGAAATAGACGGGCATATAATTCGTTTTCGCGTTTCTGTTCTGCCGGTTGTTGGTACAGAATTAAAAAATAAATTTGAGAGTATTGTAATAAGAATTCTTGACGATAGAAAAGTAATAAAAGACTTAAGTAAACTTGGATTAACAGGTTATGCCCAGCATGCGTTTGTTAAAGCTGTCAGCCAGCCTCAGGGTATGATTATTTTAACAGGTCCTACGGGAAGCGGCAAAAGCACCACACTCGTTGCCGCACTTTATCAGGTTATTAGTCCGACTAAAAATGTATTAACTGTTGAGGATCCGGTCGAATATGTTATTGAAGGCGCCCGCCAGCTTAAGATTGGTCATAAAATGAATTTTGAATTGGCTGTACGTTCTATTTTGCGCCACGACCCTGACATTGTTCTTGTAGGTGAAATGCGTGATAAAGAAACAGCGGAAACAGCTATTAAACTCGCTAATACAGGACACCTTACATTTTCTACCTTGCACACAAATGATGCACCGAGCGCTGTTTCCCGTTTATATAAAATGGGAATAGAACCTTTCTTAATTGCTTATGCAATTAATATCATCGTAGCTCAAAGATTGATCCGTAAATTGTGCGATAACTGCAAAAAGAAAGCTGCTAATCCACAGGAATTAGTTACTTCTGCAGGACTGAAATGGGATGAGTGGAAAGATGTGGAAATTTATGAGGCAGTAGGATGTGATAAATGTAATAATACCGGATATAAAGGAAGAATGGCAATACACGAAGCACTCTATTTTACAAAAGAAATAAAAAGAATAATTGTCAGAGCCGGCGAGGAAGTTGATGAAGAAGCTATTAGAGAGCAATCACGTAAAGACGGAACCGTAAGCCTGAGAGATGCCGGTTTTGAAAGAGTAAAAGCCGGAATTACTTCTATACAGGAAGTAATTGCTGCAACAATGGAAGAATAATAAATTCATATAAAGTTTGATTAAAAAAGGAAAAGCGGGCATAATTTTTTTACTAATTTGGAAATAATTGATGGATCACCCCGGTAAAGCAGCTCTTTTTAATTTTGCACGGCAAATTCCTAGAACTGTATTAGGTTCCGAAAGAGTCAATTATATTGCCGACCACTTTGATGAAATTCCGGAATCCGATAAAATTCAGATCTTTGAACTCGCTAATTTTATTCTTTCATTAATGGTAGACCGAAATGCTTCCGACGTTGAGATAGGCGGCTACGGTTCCGACGAACATGTCTGGTTCCGAATTTTTGGTGTTAAACAGCGTGTACTTGATTTACCCACTTTTTCTGAAGACGAAGCCAATACCTTAATCATCTCTTTGCTGAACAAAAATCAAAGAAAATACCTAATTGAAGAGCGGAATTTAGATTTCAGTTATACCTTTTTTTCCGGTAAGACCGGTATAAATTACCGATTTCGTGCCGATGCCTATTTTGATCTTGATAATTTAACTTTAAATATGAGGTATATAACTGCTAACCTTAGAACTATTGAGTCATTAGGATTTCACCCACTGGCTATAAAAACAATGAGCCACAGTTATATAAAATTCGGACTTTCGCTTGTGACGGGAATTACCGGATCGGGCAAATCTACCACTTTGGATGCAATAATTGATTACCATAACAATTTTGACCCCTGTCACATTGTAATTATTGCCTCTCCAGTCGAATACGTCCATAAATCTAAAAAATCAATAATTAAACATAGGGAAGTCGGGAGAGATGTATTGTCCTTTAAAGACGGTGTAATTCAATCATTAAGGCAGGATCCGGATATTATTGTCATTGGTGAGATGCGCGATCCCGATACCATCCTAGCCGCTTTAGAAGTAACAGATACCGGTCATAAAGTATTTTCTACATTGCATACCTCGTCAGCAGTGGAATCAATTGACAGAATAATAGCCGAAGTTAACCCTGTTGAGCAGGACAGGGTTAGAAATCGTTTAGCCGATGTATTAATATCAATTATTTCTCAAAAGCTGGTTCCAAGTCTGGATGGCAAGCTTGCACTTGCAAAAGAGGTACTTTTGGTTACTCCAAGTGTAAGAGCTGCTATAAAAAACAACAATACTAGCGAAATTTATATGATGATTAACCAGGGTCTTCAGCAGGGAATGATTACTTTGGAACAAGATTTGCTTAGATTATATACCGAAAGGAAAATATCTAAGGAAACGGCGGTGGCGTACGCCAATAACAAGACAAGAATTCTTCAATTAATGAAGGCAGTTTAATTAATGAAGCCAATAGTTTGTTTATATTGTGAAGGCACAGATACTAAAGTGGCTGTTGTCTCGAAAGAAAAAGAGTCTCTGAAAATACTTAGAGTAGCTTCTTTAAACATGACTGAGGCGCTTGCAGCATCGCTTTCAAAATCTGAAGTTGAATCCGGTTTGGAAGTACAGGGATTAGCATCAGACATTTCTTTCGATAGTCTCGAAGAAGTCGGCAGCAATGTTCCGGCTGTTGTTGATTCTTCGGATGTGGCAAAATTAAATTCTTCACTTGCTGGACTGCCGTTATCTAAACTGCAATTCATTCCAATCATTTCCGAACCTACTGTAAATTTTCATCTGTACGAAGGTCCAAAAGACCCAAGCAAAAAGAAATTAATAAATAATATCATAAAAGATATTCAGGAAGTTAAAGGAATTTCCGTTCAGCCGGATTCGATTGATTTTATTGAAATGAATGAAAAAGCCCTGCTGAGTTTATTTATTGAAGGTGATCTGCCGTGTGTAAATGTAGTTAGCCTTTTAGCTAATTATAACCGGAGAAGATATTATAAAATTTCTACAATTAAAACTGCCGAACTTTCACTTGCATATTATGTAACAAAAACAAATCAATTTTTCCCGGAAGATAATTCGCTGATTGTCTATATAGGAAAAGAATACAGCAAGCTTATTTTTCTTGAAGGACAAAAATTAAAACATATTGGTGCTACGCTCGATATCGGTACAAGGAATCTTCACACTTATGATGTTTATTTTTCCAAAATACTGCTCGAAATGGAAAACGGCGGTATTAACAAACTGGATAATATCATTATTTGCGGAGAGGACCGGTCGGAAAATCTTCTGTTATCGTTTTACGGAACATTCCCGGAAGCAAATGTATCCGAATTGAAATTCGATATTTTTGATTCGGAACTTCTTACCGAAGAAGAAAGGCAAAATCTTGCTTTGTACGCAATACCTATTTCAGTTGCTGCAGAATATTTCGATGAACTCCAGCACGAATACCTCGGAGTAAATTTTCTACCGAAATATATTCAGGAAAATCAGAAGTTTCTTCAATTCGGCTGGCACAGTTATGCTTTGCTGCCTGTTTTATTTGCCGTAACTTTTTTCTTTACTTTTAGAATTTTATCGAGCTATAGAGAAATGAATGAACTCGATCTTGAAATCAAAAGACTTAGTGAACGGCAGGCACAAAACCAAACACTTGTAGATCAAATTACGCCGTTAAGCCAAAGAATAAATAATTTTGATAAAACACAGGCGATTCTTGACTCGGCTGCGGTTGGAACTGCTGTATGGGATAAAACACTTTCTTCCATTTCCGATTTTGTTGAAAGAAGACGAAACTTCTGGATAACAAAACTCGATGACGGCGGGAATAACGAAATTAAAATCACGGGGTATTCGTTATCCAGAAGTGTGCTTACAGAGTTTGCCGAGTATACGAATCAATCGATACTTAAAAATATAAATTACGAGCCGCTGAGGAGTAAAACAGCTTTTTCATATACAATCGGTTTTAAAGTAAATGAGGGTACCGAAGAGGTAAATGGGAAGTAAAATAAAAAATACGCTTATAATCGTTCTTATCATTGTACTCATCGTGCTGGGCGGAGGTATTTATAATTTTGTCGTTCAACGGGGCAAGATAAATGAGAAACAAAAAAAGATAAAGGACTTAAAGTTGTATCAGCTTGACACCGAAGCACTTGAAAAACAATTATTTGACCTGAAAAGCAGAGTTGCCGAATTGGATTCTATTCTTGCACTAAGAAAGTATAATATACCTTATCAGTTACCACAGTCGAGCTTCTTCGACTTTGTTAATAAAGTATCATTTTTCTTTTCATCGGATTCTTATGTTAATATTGTATTCAACAATGCGGAAAGAGGTACCAATTTTAATAAGTATAATTACACTTTGGACGGTGTTGCCGAATATAACGACCTTTACAGACTTATTTATTCCATTGAAGAGAGCAAAGAATTGAAAAAGATCAGCGGTGTAAATTTGACAAATAATGTAAAAGTAGATTCTACCGGGGTTCCGCATTACCTTGTTGCTTATAAATTTAATGTTGCCGTTTATTTTTCAAACAACGACCAGTTTTCTGTTAAGGGCGCGCGTGAAAATCAATTAGAGCCTAATCCTCAATACGATTTCTTTTATCCGCTGATTAGAAATGAAATTCCTCCAAACAAAGAACATCTGCTGGATGTACAGACAGCCAAACTTTTAGCATTAATTCCCGACGGTGCCTTTCTTTCCGACAGTTCCGGGAATACTTTCCTTCTGTGGGAAGGTGATGCAGTCTACCTCGGATATTTAACTCAAATAGATTACCAGACTAACGAGGTAAAATTTATTCTTAATAAAGGAGGCATAATCGAAAACGTGGTGCTTCAGCTTGATAAAGAAAAAAAACCGGGCAAATAAAATGAAAAAATTAATATTACTATTTGTATTAACTGGATTGACTTTTACCGTTAATGCTCAAATTGATATAAAAGACAAACTTAGAGGATATGTCAATCCGGAGGAACTTGTTACACTTTCGGAAAACATTCCTTTCGAACAAGCGGTTCAGATAATCGGCAAGGTTAGTGAAAAAACCACGGGCAGAAAAATAATCTCTCTTGTCGGAGATGATTCGCCCATCGGCTTAGAAATTAACAATATGCAGTTCATGAAGGCTTTAACGATTATTGTTCAGTACAAAAATTACATGTTCGAGGAAACTCCAACGGCTGTAATTGTTAAGAAAAAAGAAGCAGAAAAAACAGCTACATTAAGTAAAGATGTATATGCGCCAGTAAACGAAAGAGAAGTCAAAATAAGTGCCCTGATGTTTGAAGCTAATGTATCCCAAATGAGAGAAAGAGGAATAAACTGGCAGTATTTGTTATCCAGAAGCGGATTGAAAATTGGCAGTGAATTAATCACCGTACAGGATAATCAGAAACAAAACCAAACTGCTCCCGGAGGTACCGGAACAGGCACAACCACCCAAAATCCGCCGCAGTTTAATATCACCAACGAGACAAACTTTACAATGGGCAAGTTTGATGGCACGGTTACAGGACTATTTAGGTTTTTTGAAGATGAAAATCTGGGCGAAATTATTTCTATGCCAACGGTTTCTGTAAGAAATGGAATTGAGGGTCGAACTCAGGTCGGTTCTGATATCTCAATTAAAGAAAGAGATTTTGCCGGAAACTTAATTGATAAATTTTATTCTACTGGAACAATAATTGAAGTTACTCCGTATATTTACAAAGAAGATGGAGTGGATTACATTCTTTTAAAACTTCACGTTGAACGAAGCTCTGCAACTCCCGGCGTATTGAGTACCCAAATTCAGAAAACCGAAGCTAATACAAGCGTTTTACTTTTGAACGGAGAAGAAACCGTTATAGGCGGTCTTTATGTAAACGAGGAAACTACAGTAAGACGTGGAATCCCTTTTCTAAAAGATTTGCCCTGGTGGTTTTTTGGTCTTAGATATATTTTTGGATACGATTCCAAGCAGACAACAAAGAAAGAAGTAATTATACTAATTAAGGCAAATATACTTCCTTCGCTGAAAGAAAGAATGACACTGAAGAAAGAAGAAAATGTTTTGAAGAAACAGCATGAAGAAAATTTGGAAAGAATAGAAAAGTATAATCCGCAGCCAGTAAAAAAAGACGAATGATATGTCAAACATTTTAATAGTCGACGATGACCATAAATTATGCGACGTACTTGCCAGTGAATTAAATGAATTGGGATTTCAAGCCAGTACGGCTCATAGCGTTAATGAAGCGGTTAAATTTCTTCAGCAGAATAAAGACATCGATTTAATACTTCTTGACTTGAAACTGCCCGACAAAGATGGTTTATATCTCTTAAAAACTCTGCGTGAATATAATCTTCGTTACAAAGTAATAATTCTTACTGCTTTTGCCGACCTGGAAAGTGCAATGGAATCCACAAAACTTGGGGTCAGCGATTTTATTAGTAAACCTTATGATTTTGATGAACTGCTGAATTCTATAAACAAAGCTTTGAAAGCCTAAAAGTATGAAGCTTAATGTTCGTCTGTTAATTTTTGCTTTCATTATTGTGCTGTTTGTATCCGTTGCTTCCTCGGTTATCTTTTATTCGTTAACTTCCAAACTTCTAACGGATCAACAGTCGCAGGATATTCTGAATTCGACAAACGATTTTGTGTTTGCATTTCAGAATTCTATGGAAAAAATAGACGAAGATTTTCGTAGAATTTATTCCCCCTCTCATAAAATCGCCGATCTGAAACTCGATTCAACCGATATCGATTTTATCTTTACACTGGTCAACGATTCGCTTATTAATAAAAACGAATTTAAGATTAAGGAATCTTCCTATATCAATATTAGAGCTGCAACGATTTCAAAGTTTTTTGCAGATAATCCCAATGCCATATTAAAATTTCAGCAGAATAAAAACGGACAGGTTGTTTATTACGGAAAAGTAATCAATGCTAATTATTTGAATGAACTCTCGCAGAAAATTCGAGCCGAAGTCGCACTTGTTATTAATGAATCACCCGCAGAATTATCACACGATAATAAGACTCAAAAATATCTGCTGAGTATTATTGAAGCGACTCGGGACTTAAAATACAAAAACAATTATGATATCTTTACAAAAGAACTTGAAAACACGGACTTTACAGCGTCGTTTTATAAACCCAAGCAGTTGTTAACCCCCGGCGCATCAATAAATTTTATTGTATTCAAGCCGTATGAAGCAGGCATTGAACTTAGATCCACTTTGAGAAATATAATGGTGCTTGTAGTTGCGGCGGGGAGTGCATTGACATTTATATTTTTGCTTCTTTTTACTGCTAAAGTTCGTAGACAGGTTTCGCTTCTAACTCAAGCAGTTGCATTAACAGGGAAAGGTGATTTTGATAACAGAGTTGATGTAATATCTAAAGATGAATTCGGACAGCTGGGACTAGCTTTCAACAGAATGCTTGATGAAATCAGCAGAAATAAAAAAACAGAAAAAGATTATTTGGAATTTATCACTCTGATAAATCAAAATCCTTCACTTAAAGAAATTTCCGATGCAGCACTTTCTAAAATTATTAAGTCCACAGGTCTTACTTTTGGAGCGTTGTACATACTTGAAGATGCTAATCTGAGTTTCGCATCTTCCTACGGTATAAGCAAAGGATTGTTTGATTCGAGCAAGGGGCTGGACTTTTACAACAACGTAATTGAAAGCAAGGAACATCTCGAATTTAATTTCAAGGAAAATTTCCCGGAAATCAAAACCGGTATTACATCCATTAAGATTAAATATCTGTTAATCTATCCGATAGTTTATAATAAAAAAGTAATTGCAATTCTTGAATTGGCATCCGATACCGAGCCTCCGGTTGATATTAAAAAATACCTGGCAAACATTCATGAGCAGCTTGCAATTGGATTAATTAATGCAAAATCACTAAAGCAGCTTGAAGAACTGGTTGGAAAACTAAAAAAACTTAACGAGGAATATCAGAAACAGAATAAACAAATCTCGGAACAAAATGAGGAACTGAAAGCTCTTCACAGGCAACTGAAAGAGAAAGCAGATGAATTGGAATTTCAGAGGAAAAATGCTGTGGAACTCACAAAAGTAAAGTCTCAATTTTTAGCCAGTATGTCTCATGAACTGAAAACACCTCTGATTTCAGTACTTGGTTTAACCGAATTGATGTTGAAAGATAGTCTGGTAAATGTAAAATCTAAAGAAAGACTGAACATTGTTTTGCGGAACGCGAAACGCCTGTTGACTCTCATTAACAACATTTTGGATTTCTCACGTATTGAAACAGGTAAAATTGAGCTTAAAAAGGAAACATTCCTTTTGAGCGATTTGATAGAAGAAGTTAAAATAAATGTAGAGAATCTGGCTTTAGAAAAGAACCTTAACTTCGAAATTTTAGCCCCTTCTGAATACGATCTGATGATAAACACCGATAAGTTTAAGCTGGAACAGATACTGATAAATTTGCTGACCAACGCAATTAAGTTTACAGAAAAAGGGTTTGTACAACTGAGAATTGACTTAACAGAAACAGATTCGATTGATTTTGCAGTTGAAGATTCTGGAATTGGTATTTCGGAAGAAGATAAAAAAATAATTTTCAGCGAGTTTAAGCAGGCAGATTCCGGAATTTCCAGAAAGTACGGCGGCGCAGGCTTGGGTCTGGCGATATGTAAAAAGTATGTCGAATTGCTTGGAAGTCAATTGAATGTTGCAAGCCGGATTAATTCAGGTTCTACTTTTCAGTTTAGACTTGATAATGTGCTGCTTGATAAAATTGCAAAGACAGAAGAGAAATTTTTAGAGCCTGAAATTCAGCCGCCCAAAAGTGACCTTAACCAAAAAGAAGTGGTTATTGTTAATCACAACAAAGATACTTCTAAATTAATATCGGACTACCTGACTTCGTACAGCTATAAAACCTATACTTTCTCTTCTATCAATGATGGGATTATTTCTTCCGCAAAACTTGAACCTCATACGATAATTTTAGAACCCGGCACTGTCAGCGAAAACTGCTGGAACTCAATTATAAGCCTTAAAAAAAATCCATTAACGGAAAAAACAAATATAATTGTGATCTCAATACTTGATAAGGAAAAAATCGGCTGGGCTTTAAATGTAACCGATTACCTCGTTCCGCCTGTTGATTCGGCACGTTTAAAAAAAATTATTGATTCTATTGAAAAATCCTCGGCTCAAAAAATTTTAGAAATCTGGTCTTTAATTGACAATGATAATGAAGCGGTTTTACTGCAGGATTCACTGTCGGATAAATATAAGCTGGTAAATTTTGAAAGCAAAGATAAATTTTTGGAAAAAATTGTTAACTGCACCGCAGATTTATTTCTTGCTGATTTGTTTTATAAATCAAATACCGTCTTTGATGTAATACTGAAATTAAATCAAGTTCCGGCTCTGAAGGAAATTCCAATATTACTTAAACTGCCCGAAAATATTGATCAAAACACAGTAAAATTTTTAAACGATGATTTCAATAAAACAATTTATAAAGCGAAGGATCACCCTCTCGACATTTTAAAGATTATTCGTGATAAAGTGGGAATAAAAGAAGAAGATGTCGAAGAAAAAGTCATGGCGGCTTTTACTACAACAATAAAGAACCAGAGCAAATTTGTTAAAACTTCGGAGGAAGTGAAACCTAAAATTTTAATTGTTGATGATGATCGTGATACTCTTTTTACCATTGGAGAAATTTTAAAGGAACTGAATTATGATATAGTTATTGCACACGATGGTCTCGAGTGTCTGCTGATTCTGAACCAGACCAATCCCGATTTAATTCTTCTGGACATTATGATGCCGCAAATGGACGGATTTGAAACGATAAAAAGAATAAGGGCTGAATATAAGAACAAAAACATACCGGTAATTGCACTTACTGCTTATGCCATGTTAGAGAATAAAAATGTCATTGAAAAAAATGGTTTTAATGATTTGATTACTAAACCAATTGATACCGGCGCACTTGCTCAGAAGGTTAAAAGCTATATCAATATAAATATTAGAGAGATATGAAAAAAATACTAATAATTGATGACCATGCAGATAACGTTTTTCTGCTCAAAGACAGATTGGAAAAAGAAGGCTTTGAAGTTATAACTGCTTACGACGGTGAATCCGGAATTAAAAAAGCCGGCGAAGAACTGCCAGATCTCATTCTTCTGGATATTATGATGCCGGGAATTTCCGGCTACGAAGTCTGCAAAACACTTCAAAGCGATACTAAGACCAAGCCGATTCCTATAATATTAGTTACCGCTTTAACAGAAGCCGAAAATTTAAAAGAAGGTCTTCAAGCCGGAGCTTTTGACTATATTCGTAAACCGTACAACAAAGTTGAACTGATAGCCCGTATTAACTCGGCTCTGCGTTTTAAGGAAACAAACCAGTTCCTACTGGAAATTGAAAAAATAAAAACATTCGCTGCTACTGTGGTTACTGCAAATCATGAAATTAAACAACCGTTAACGTTAATAAATCTTTCAACCGCTGCTCTTAGAAGGGAATTGAGCAAAGAGGAAATTTCCAAAGAAGCAATACTTAAAAGAATTCAGTTTATTGAAGATGCCGCTAAGGATATAATTAACGTCCTTGAAAAATTAGGGTCTATTAAAAAACCTGTATTTACCGATTATGTAAACGACCTCAGCATGATTGATATGAGGATAAATAAGGAACAATAAGTACTGTTTAGTTCAGCACTTCCTGTATTACCGAAAGCATCTGATCGAAATTGTACGGCTTGACAAGAATTTTTTCTACCTTCAACTCTTTCAGCTCATCCATTTTGCTTTCGGTAGTTGAGCCGGTTGCAAGAATAATAGGAACACTGATTTTCATTTCACGTATTTTTTTAATGCAGGTTGTTCCGTCAATATCAGGCATTTTTTGATCGAGTATAATAAGATCCGGTAAAAGGTCTGTTCTTAATTTTTCAATTACGTTGTTTCCGTTTTCCGATGACCAAACGCTGAAATTGTGGGAACTAAGCAGGTCGGTTAAAAGCTCTCTAAGCACCGGCTCATCTTCTGCAATTAAAATTGTTCTAGTTTTTGCAAAATATTTATCGTCAATTTCTTTTGCTGCGGGAAGCAGAATCTTAAATAAAGTTCCTTTTCCTAAATTGCTTGTGACTTCGATTGTACCGTTATACTCGTCAACAATTTTTTTAACAATACTTAAGCCGTATCCTCTTTTAGAAGATTTATCTTTTGTAGAGAAACCCTCATCAAAAATTTTCTTAATATTTTCGCTTTCTATGCCTTTGCCGTCATCGCCTACCGAAATAGCAACGTAATTTGAAACCGATGAAAAAAGATCAAAATTTTTTAATGAAGCGGGAACCCCTGAGTTAGAGGAGGAGATATAAATTGTGCCTTGTTTTTCGATCGCTTCCGCTGAATTTGTAATAAGATTCATCATCATTCTGTATATCTCGGAATACCGGCAGAATAAAGGTCTGACATTTGGTTCAATCTCAATCTTAAATTTTATTTTGTCTTTTGTTTGGGTTTTAAATGCGTTTGTAATTTCTGTAACCAGAGGACCGATATAAATCAATCTTTTGGAAATAGATTTTTCCTGATCGGTTAAAGTAAATTCTTCGATAAACTCGGCGGCAATATTTACACTGTTTTCGATATTATTTACCAAAGAAAGAATCTCTCCTTCGTTTTGTACTTTGGATTTCAGCAGATCGACGCTGTTGGATATTCGTGTAAGTATATTATTAAGATCGTGTGTAAGGTGAGATATAGAAACCTTTCTGGAACTTTTCTTTGACATTTTACCTCAGGTTGTATTTTCTGATTTTAATATATAATGTTTTTAAGCTGATTCCCAATACACGCGATGTATCTTCTCTGCTCCAGTTGTTCATATCTAGAACCCTTTTGATATGTGTCTTTTCAAGTTCGGCAAGGGTTGGAATAACACGTTCGCTGCCATAAGCAGATTTAGTAAAGTCGAATCCTTCTATCGGAATGTTAAGATCTTTCGGGAAAATAATGTCGCCTTCGGAAAATATTATTGCTCTTTCAATCATGTGTTCGAGTTCTCTGACATTGCCTGGGAAATAATAACTTAGGAGATCCTGCTTTGCTTCAGGAGACAATTTTTTAAGTGAGCGGATAGGCGATTTTCTCTGAAGAAAATATTCTGCAAGCAAAATTATGTCCGTTCCGCGTTCCCTTAGCGGGGGAATAGTAAGTGTAATTACATTTAGGCGGAACAAAAGGTCTCTTCTAAAATTTTTGTTCTCAGCTTCTATCATTAAATTTTTGTTGGTTGCACCAATTACTCGTACGTTCGATGATAAGTTAGAGACGCCGCCGATTCTTCTGAATTCACCGTTTTCAAGAAATCTCAAGAGCTTAGGTTGCAGTGCAAGACTTAGTTCGCCAATTTCATCTAAAAATAAAGTTCCGCCGTCTGCAATTTCTACTAAACCTTGTTTGGATGTTTTAGCATCAGTAAAAGCACCTTTTTCATATCCAAACAGTTCACTCTCCATTAACTGATCGGGTAAAGAAGCACAATTAATTGCCACAAAAGGTTTATCCGAGCGATTTGAATTTTTATGGATAAATTCCGCGAATAATTCCTTTCCGGTACCTGTTTCACCTTCAAGTAAAATATTAGAATCGGATTTCGATGCTTTCTCTGCAAGGGCAATAACATTTTGTATAGCAGGACTTTCGCCAATAATTTTAGAAGGAGCCGAGGAGCTTAATTTGGAAGCAAGTATTTTATTTTGAACAAGCAAATTCTTGTGTTCGATTGCACGTTCTATAGTCACGCATAGCTGTCCAAATTCATACGGTTTGGAAATAAAATCATAAGCACCGTCTTTTATACATTCAATTGCAGTTCTTACTTCGGAAACCGCTGTAAGTATAATTACCTGAGTAGTAGGGCAGTATTCGCGTGTAAATTTTAATACGGCTTGACCGGAGACTTCTCCCATTTCAAGATCAAGGAGAAGAGCGTCATAACTTTTTTTCTTTAGGATTTCCAGTGCATCTTTGCCATCGTATACTGTATCAACATCGTAACCTTCATTTACCAATTCCTCCTTTAAAAGGTAACACAAGGTTTCGTCGTCGTCTGCTATTAAGATTTTTCCTTTGCTCATGAAATATGAATAATTGATATATTTTTAATATATAAAAAATTGCGGATAAAACCATTGTTTTGCAATTTCGCGGCAGAAGTAATTCTTTAACAAATTCATCAACTGAGAGTAATTTTTCATATTTATGTAGAATGAAAATACTTCTTTGCTTTGGAAGTTATTCGATTTAACTTTATATTTACAATCTAAGGTTTGAAAAATATCTGCAGATATCTCGCAAAGAGAACTCGAAATTAGACGACCCTGCTTAGAAAGTCTAAGTGATTGTTGTTCTTAAAAAGTAGAAAAGAAAAATTGGTGCGCGACAAAGCGGACTCAGGGGTAGAGCACTCCGACTGATAAGTCGGAGGGGTCGGTGGTTCATAAAAAATTGAAAAGAAAGAAGGGCGCGTAGCTCAGGGGTAGAGCATTTGCCTTTTAAGCAAAGGGTCGGTGGTTCGAGCCCACCCGCGCTCACAAGTTAAGACGAAGTATAATGTACGAAGTATATATTATCAAATCGTTATCAAGGAAACTACACTATATAGGACACACCATAGATCGAAAAGATCGATTAAAACGACACAACGAAAATCGAAGTAAATACACAAGAAGGAAAGGTCCGTGGGAATTAGTAGCAGCCAGAGAGTGTAAGACAAAATCAGAAGCGTACCAGTTAGAAATGAAGCTGAAGTCGTTTAAGAACGCAGAGAAAGCAATTGAATATTTACGGAAATTAAACTCAGGGGTAGAGCACTCCTGACTGATTAAGTCGGAGGGGTCGGTGGTTCGAGCCCACCCCGATTCACTTTGTTCTCGGGGCAAGCTCCGCGCTCACAAGTTAAGACGAAGTATAATGTACGAAGTATATATTATCAAATCGTTATCAAGGAAACTACACCGGGTCAAAGTAGAAAGATTAACATAAGTAAAAGTAGTTCTGCATTCTATACATGCTTTTTCAAAGTGAAAAATTCCTACCTTTTATTTGCCTTCGTAAAACACAAATTCGATAAGTAGGTTGGTGAGCGGCTCCAGATACGCTGAAGCTTCCATCTTATATTTTTCCATCTTTTGTCTTTTATCTTTTCTTCGGCTTTGCTCATCATTAATTAATTGAATATTTTTTGGTACAACTTTGTCCTTTTTTTATAGTCCATTCAAAAAGAAGGTATGATATGATTAAATTTTTAATTCCAAAAGAAGAAAAATATTTCGAACATTTTGATGAAATGATTGATAATACTTTTGAAATGGCAAAACTAATAAAGCAGTTGTTTCAAAATTCCACTTTTGACTTTGAACTGCAGAACAAAATATTTTCGTTAGAAAAGCGGTGTGATGAAATATCGGATAAAATTTTAAAGAGATTAAATAAAACTTTTATTACCCCTTTTGACAGAGAAGATATTATTAATCTTTCACACAGAATTGAAAGCATCAGTGATTCATTAAAAGCTCTTGCTTCACGATTTGAGGTGCTCAATATTGATAGAAAAATTGAAGGTGTGCAGAAACTCACCGATATAATTTATATCCAGATTAAAAATTTGCATGAAGCAGTGTATGAGTTAAAACATAGAAACAATACTGTAAATCTGTGCAAAACGGTTCAGGATCTGGAATCTGAAGCCGATATGGTTTACAAAGAATCCACCAAAAATCTTTTTGCAAACGAAAAAGATCCGATTACATTGATAAAAAATAAAGAAATATTAGACATGCTGGAGAAAACAGTAGACAAATCCCAGCTTGTTGCAAATGCTATTCTTACTATTTACGTAAAAAACAGTTGACAATTCTAATGATGACTTTTCCGGTTCTTATTATTCTTCTGGCAATGATTTTTGATTTTTACAACGGCATGAACGATGCTGCTAATTCGATTGCAACAATTGTTTCAACACGTGTCTTAACGCCGTTGCAGGCAGTTATTTGGGCTGCTTTTTTTAATTTTGCCGCTGCATTTACTTTTGGAAAAAGCGTTGCTTCTACAATTGGCAAAGGAATTGTTGATGTAAACATTATTGATAATGTTGTAATACTTTCCGCGTTGGTTGGTGCTATTTTTACTTCTGCTTCGGCAACGCATCTCGGGTTACCTATTAGCGTTTCACATGCCATCATAGGAGGTCTTGGAGGTGCTGCATTAATTAAAGCCGGTCCTTCGTCAATTATTGCTTCTGGATTTATTAAGGTATTTGTGTTTATTTTTCTTGCGCCAATACTTGGAATGTTATTTGCTGTTATTTTCTCTATTATCACTCTTTGGATAGTTAAAAGTTTACAGCCCCGTAAGGTTGATAAATATTTCAGAAAATTGCAATTGATTTCCGCTGCTGTTTACAGCTTAAGCCATGGTTCAAACGATGCACAAAAAACCATGGGTATTGTGGCTGTAGTTTTGTTTACAAACGGATTTCTGGGAGACGTTTTTTACGTTCCGGTATGGGTAGTATTTATGAGTCACTCGGTTATTGCTTTGGGAACATTTATAGGCGGCTGGAAAGTAATTAAAACATTAGGTATGAGTATGACCAGACTTACTCCGTTCGGAGGATTCAGCGCAGAGACTTCTGCGGGATTAACAATTTTAACAGCCTCATATTTCGGTATACCTGTGAGCACCACTCACACAATTACAGGCGCAATTGCCGGCGTGGGTTCGGTGAAAGGAGTAAGCGCGGTTAGATGGGGTGTTGCCAGAAATATAGTCTGGGCATGGGTTCTCACTATTCCTCTTTCAGCTTTATTTGCAACTGCTGTTTTTCTGTCTATTAATTATTTGAAATCATTCTTTTAACAAGGAGAGGGGTTGAAAATGTTAACAAGAAAACTTGGGAAAGATGGTCCCGAACTTACAGTGATAGGATTTGGTGCATGGGCAATCGGCGGTCCATGGAAATGGGGATGGGGAAAGGTAAATGACGAAGAATCTATAGCGGCGATTAAAACTGCACTTGAAAATGGAATTAATTGGATTGATACAGCCGCAGTTTATGGTTTAGGTCATTCGGAAGAAGTTGTTGCAAAGGCTGTTGAGCATAGGAGAAAAGAGGTTTTTATTGCTACAAAATGCGGAATGGTACCTGATGGGAAAGGCGGTGCAGATATTAATAACAGTCCCAAAAGTATAAGGAAGGAAATTGAGGATAGCCTTCGAAGACTTCGAACCGATTATGTTGACTTATATCAAATACATTGGCCCGACCCAAATGTGCCCGTAGAAGATTCGTGGGAAGAAATGGTAAAAATTAAACGGGAAGGGAAGGCTCGCTTTATCGGTGTATGTAATTTTGATGTACCTTTACTTGAGAAGTGCATGAAAATCGAACGTGTTCAATCATTGCAGCCACCTTTTAGTATGCTGAGGCGGAATGTTGCAGATGAAATTCTTCCTTACTGCAGGGAAAAAGAAATTGGTGTTGTAGCTTACAGCCCGATGCAGGCTGGATTACTAACCGGAACATTTCATACTAAAAAAATTGCGGAGGATGACTGGCGCAGAAGCAACTCATATTTTCAAGAACCCTACCTTTCAAAAGCGCTTGAATTTGTCGAGAGAATCCGCCCTCTTGCGACTAAATCAAATAAGTCCGTTGGTAATTTAGCCGTTGCGTGGGTTTTAAATAATACTGCTGTCACTTCTGCTATTGTAGGTGCTAGAAACAAAACTCAGGTACTTGAGAATATTAAAGCAGCGGATTACATACTAAAGAACGATGAACTCGAAGATATAGAAAAATTGTTAAAGGAATTTGGGTTGTAAAAGATTTCACCTTTTGGAAAGATGGAATTTTTCTTAATGCTTTTTGACACATAATTTTTTAAGAACCTTCGAGGTTCTAGTACACTAATAACAATGGTAACCTCGAAGGTTTCAGCACTATTTGACAAGCGACATTTTTTTAGAAATGATTACTTTGCCCGATGTGAGAGTATACATATACACTCCGCTTGCTAAGTGAGAAGCATCGAAGCTAATTTTAT
>DYLN01000202.1 GCA_020722085.1 Melioribacter roseus | reverse complement strand
AATAAAACGTAATATAATATACGTTCTGACATAATCTATTGCAAAGCTTTTAATAATAAATGGAGACTTCTTAACTTCCCTGAAGAACCGCTTTTCCACTTCAAGCGGCATAACTTTACCTTCTTTAGCTGTTGAATAATCTACCTCGGCTTTGCTGCTTTTTGCGTTACGCGGCCAGTAAAACAATTCATTTCCTATGATGTGTTTCCATTCTTTCCGTCTAAAAACGACGGGATTTTCAATTTATTTATAAAAATGAGAAAAATAGCATCAGTTCCATAATTTGATTATTTTTGTCCGCCGTAAGGTGAGACCTCGCTCCGCGGGTCCGCAGAATACAAACAAAGCGATAATTCATGATTATAAAAACAGATTGTAAATATTTCCGTGGAGATATACCCTGCAAGCCACATAAAACAAAAGGTTATCATTGCGAAGATTGTCCCGAATATAAAAAGATTGAAGGCAATATTTTAATCATCAAACTGGGTGCAATCGGAGATGTAATTAGAACAACTCCTCTACTCCGAAAATTAAAAGCAGAATATCCTAATCACCAAATTTATTGGCTGACTTACACACCGGAAATCCTCAGCGACAATTGGGTCGACAGAAAATTAAACGCGACACTTGAAAATCTGGAATTGCTTAAATCAATGAGCTTCGATTGGCTTATTAATTTAGATAAAGATGCTCTCGCTATTTCACTTACAAATTCAATAAAGGCAAGACGAAAATCCGGGTTTACCATTGATGAATTTGGTCACGCGAAACCCATTTCAAATGAGGCAGAAAATCATAAATGGACAACCGGTTTATTTGATGATGTGAACAAACAAAACACAAAAAGTTATCCCGAAGAAATTTTTGAAATCTGCGGTTACAAATTCAATAAAGAGAAATATATTTTAGATATCAAGAAGGAATTAGACAGAAACTGGAATATCGACAAATCTAAAAAAGTAATCGGATTAAATACCGGCTGCGGCGGAAGATGGGTTTCACGTTTATGGCCTATCGAATACTGGATTGAGTTGGCAAAAAATTTATTGGAAGAAAATTATGAAGTTGTTATTTTAGGCGGAGAACATGAAGACGAAAAAAACAGGCATATCTCACAAAAAAGCAAAGCGAAATATTTTGGATTTTATGATTTGCAAACCTTCATGAATCTTATCAACCATTGTGACTTAGTTGTCACGGCAGTAACGATGGCGATGCACTTAACAATCGGATTAAATAAAAAGATAGTTCTCTTCAATAATATTTTTAACAAAAACGAGTTTGAACTTTACGAACTGGGAAAGATTTTAGAACCGGATTTTGAATGCGACTGTTATTACTCACCTACATGTGAAAATAATTGTATGCAATATTTATTACCGGAGAAAGTTTTAGGGACGATTAGAAAGTTTTCTAAATCATGATAAAACCTCATGCTAACAAAAATAAAAACCTTGTATGTTAAAAGCATTACCGCTAATTAAACTTAGCCTCACTTCGCGGTTATACTCGAAGGTTCCCACTCATCATTTCAGCAGCATCATTTTGATTTCTTTACTAAACTGTTTACCCGTTACTCCGGCAGCTTCCATCCGACAAATATAAACTCCGCTGCTTAATTTAGAGCCGTTCCACTGTATTGAATGGTAACCTCCTTCTTTTGTCCCTTCAAATAATGTTGAAATTTTTCTGCGAGAATATCGTAAATAGTAATCACGACTTTAGAGTTTTCAGGCAATTCGAATTTAATTGTTGTTTCTGAGTTAAATGGATTGGGATAGTTATTGTGTAGAGCAAAATCTTTTGGTAACTCATTACTAGAAGTTATACTTTGTCCGCCTAAGTTTTTTTGCTTTGAGAGTTGGAGTTGTGAAATAAGATTCGAAGGGACATAAACGACCCATCCATTTTCTGGAGGTAAGGTAAAATTATTAGAGGTTGACAACCCTGCATGTAACACTACAGAACCATTGCCATCATCAGCATTATAACTAAACCAACCATAAGTATTTCCAACTGTTATTTGCCAATCAGAAGAAGAGGCGCCAATACTAGTATTCGCACAAACTATTATGCCATTACTATAAGTTACTTTTACTTGTGACATAAAATCCGGGCTAGTGTAATTCCAATAATTATGATAATACTTTATATAGGTAGACACATCACCAACCTCGCTCCCATCTTTATAATATATTATACTAATGGGCCATGCATTCGCTATCAACCCTTGCACAGGATATACACAATGATATTCAAGATCTGCATTATAAATAGTATGGTCCCTTGTATTACTTTTGGTAATAAATCCACTATGCCCAAAAGCAAGCTCATAAGCTATATATCTTTTGACTTCGGAAGCTGTTAAATAACCTCGCTGAAGGAGTGTATCTGGATGTGGGGCATAAAAACTCCAAAAATGGCCAACGCCGTGAAGAGCAGATTTCCCATGCATCTGATAAAGATCAAAATCTACAAATAAAGGACATTTAGTCCCATACACATTGAAATCGGCAGTATGAAGCCGTGCTTCTAAATCATGAAAATAACCAACATAAAGAAAAGTTTGATGCTGATACCCCTCACCCTCAACAGGTCCATTATAAATATTGCTAAGTGTATCAGGTAGTGATCGATACTGTTGTAAAACGTATTTAAATAAACCTGAACCTGCTTTGTTTACGTTGTAATCAACTACATCAGCAATATTAATGGCTGAATGAACGTCAAGGTAACTCCAAATAGAGCCAACACTGGGTGGGGGAGAAGAATATATCGCATCTTTGATTGCTCGCGAATAAATATTTATATAATATGCAGCCCGATCAGGACTAATTACATAAGATGTAACATTACATAGTTCATTCACCCAATTTCTTCTATAACTCCCATCCGGATATGGATTAAGTGAACAATCACTTAAATTAAATCCACTGGACTGAGATGGGTCATAAGCATCTACCTATTGTAATGCTTCAGATGGAAATGGAATTTCGTAAATTACAAATAATGTAAAAT
>DYLN01000201.1 GCA_020722085.1 Melioribacter roseus | reverse complement strand
AATATTAATAAAAATGGAATTAAAAAGATGTACTAAATGTGTAATGCCCGAAACTTGGCCAGGAATTAAATTTGATGAAGAGGGAGTTTGTAGTATTTGCAGGGAAAATGAAAAAGAGGTAAAAATTGATTGGGAAGAACGGCAAAAAAACTTAAGAGAAATATTAGATAAATACAAAGAAAGAGCAAAAAATAGGAATAATAAATATGATTGTGTTATAGGCTACAGTGGGGGGAAAGATACTGCTTATACATTGTGGGCTGCTGTTAAAAAATATGGCATGACACCTTTAGTAGTAACTTTTGATCATGGTTTTCCGTTGTCCTCTGATGCAGAGTACAATCTAATGGAAATTCCAAAGATATTGGATTGTGATCACATAAGATTTACATTGGGAAATGGTTTAAGGAATGCTCTATGTCGTAGGGGCATGGAAGTTAATGGTGATTTCTGTTGGCACTGCCACAATGGTGTCGGGGCTTTGCCTGCAAGAATCTCTAAGCAGTGGGATATTCCATTGCAACTTTGGGGGGAGCCATCTGCTAAGTATCAAACTTATGGCGCGTATAAATATGAAGATATGGAGGAACAAGACAAAGAACATTTCAAAAAAACTTTTCAAGCAGGCATAACACCTGATGTGATAAAACCCGATAATTATGAGTTAAGAAATCTTTTACCTATGATGTGGCCTGACGGTGAATTTGAGTTAAAGGCAGTATACTTAGGGAATTTTGAGCCATGGGATCAAAGAAGGCATGTAGAGATCATAACCAAGGAATTAGGATGGAGACATGCCAAAGTTGAGGGTTCTTATGTTGATTGGGACAAGGTTGACTGTCCTTTTGAACCTGTAAGAGACTGGCAAAAATGGATTAAAAGGGGTTTTGGCAGAACCACATTTCAAGCAAGTAAGGATATAAGAGATGGATTAATAACCCGTGAAGAAGGTATGAAATTAGTGGAGAAATATGACGGTAAAAGACCAAACGCTTTGGATGCATTCCTTAAAGAGATAGATATGACTGAAAAAGATTTCAATAAACTCACAAAAAGACATAAAGTTATATGATCAATAAAAAATAATTCGTCGTATTTAAATGAATAATGAAGGCGATATTCAAATTGATGGAAAGAGAATTTATCTAAGAACGCTAACTGAAAAAGATGCAAGTGAAGAATACTGCAACTGGTTAAATGATCCGGTAGTTAATAAATTTCTGGAAACAAGAAAGGCAACAATTGAAGATCTAAAAAAATATATTAATGAAAAACGAAGTTGTGAAAATTGCATATTTTTAGGTATTTTTTTAAGAAATTCTAATAAACATATTGGTAACATAAAACTAGAGCCGATTGATTTTGAAAAAAAAGAGGCAACGGTAGGTATTTTGATAGGGGATAAAGATTGTTGGGGCAAGGGTATATGCACAGAAGCCATTAAATTGCTCGTAGGTTATGCATTTAAAAATTACAATATAAACAAAATCAAATTAGGCGTAATTACTGAAAACATTGGGGCCATCAGATGTTACCTAAATGCAGGTTTTAATATAGAAGAAGTTAAATCAGATATCATAAAACATGAGGATAAATACTATGATAAAATGACTATGGCGATTACACGAAGCAGGATAAA
The DNA here is from genome assembly GCA_020722085.1 of Melioribacter roseus. GTDB lineage: Bacteria > Bacteroidota > Ignavibacteria > Ignavibacteriales > Melioribacteraceae > Pyranulibacter. The sequence goes on along the minus strand of DYLN01000201.1, from coordinate 1,411 downwards.
TATAAAAAAAGGTATTGAATTATGGAATCGCGCAAAGAAAATAATCCCCGGAGGAAGCCAGTTACTATCAAAGCGTTCTGAAATGCTTCTCCCGGATCAATGGCCTTCTTATTACAAAAAAGCCAAGGGTATAGAAGTGTGGGACCTGGATGGAAATAGATTTACAGACATGTATTCTATGGGGATTGGTTCCTGCATACTTGGTTACGCAGATGACGAGGTAAATTCAGCAGTTAAAAAATCAATAGATTCCGGGTCGATGTCAACCTTGAATTGCCCTGAAGAAGTTGAATTGGCAGAATTATTATTGAAAAAACATTCATGGGCGAGAATGGTAAGATATACAAGAACTGGTGGTGAAGCGCTTACTGTTGCCGTAAGAATTGCAAGAGCATATTCAAAAAAAGATAAGGTTGCATTCTGCGGCTATCACGGATGGCATGACTGGTATCTTTCCGCAAATCTTGCTGATGACAAAAATCTGGATGGGCATTTACTGCCCGGTTTAGAGCCGAAGGGTGTTCCTAGAGCATTGAAAGGGACTTCAATTCCATTCACATATAACAAAATTGAGGAATTGGAAGAAATCATTGAAAACAATAAAGATATAGGAGTAATTTTAGTTGAGCCGATAAGACATCACAACCCTGAGAATGATTTTTTAGGAAAAGTTAGAAAAATTGCCGATGAGATTAATGTTCCTTTAATTTTTGATGAAGTAACATCCGGCTGGAGGATTAATGTCGGTGGGGCGCATGAAAAATATGGCGTTTATCCTGATGTTGTTGTATATGGAAAAGGTATGAGCAACGGCTTTCCGATGGCTGCGGTTGTCGGAAAAGAAGATGTTATGCAGGCAGCACAAACGAGTTTTATAAGCAGCACCTACTGGACTGAAAGAATCGGTCCGACTGCTGCGATTGCTACCATAAATAAAATGAAGGAGAAAAATGTTCCAGATCATTTATGCAGGATGGGGCAGATTATCGGTGATGGATGGAGAAAACTTGCAGATGAGAATGAATTGAAAATTGAAGTTATGGATGATTTCCTGCCTTTAATAACATTTGCATTTGATTATGAGGATGACTTAAACCAAGCAGTTAGAACACTGTTAACGCAGGAAATGCTTTATCGCGGATTTTTGGCGTCAACAAGTGTTTATGTTTCTTATAGCCATAATGAAGAGAATATTGAAAAATATTTTGAAAATGTTAATGATGTTTTCAAATTGATAAAAAATTCAATTGATAAAAATAATGTTTATAATTTACTTAAAGGACCTGTAGCGCATAAAGGATTTAAACGGTTAACTTAATATGAAAATAAAAAATAAATTCATTGGGGAACACGAACCCTGTTTCATAATAGCAGAGCTTTCAGCAAACCATCTCCAGAAATTTGAACTTGC
>DYLN01000200.1 GCA_020722085.1 Melioribacter roseus | reverse complement strand
ATTGGTTGCATTCGAACTGGAGGGTGATATGCTGGATTTTAAAATTGTTCCGCAGGACTTTTTCTATTTTCAGCCACAGTCTGTCGCTCTCGCTAAAATTTCGTAGCTTTCTTTTATAATGTAGAATCCGATCAAAATGGTGAGAACAGTATCAACCTAATAGCTTTTCACAAAGCAATTGCAATTCCGCCCACAATAATTGCGCCAGAAGGAACGGCATAGCTTAATAAATGGAGATAAGACGATTTGATATTCATATAGAATAATTCATTCTTCTGAATTCAGAAGACTGCAGAGAAAAACTCAGGTTTTTCTTCCCGGTGAGTATGATTTTTACAGAATGCATCCACCTCACTCAATTAAAGCGGCACAAATAGGAAGATCAATCTGCAATTTTCTCCTTTCAAACGAAAAAGAAATTTTGAACGAAAATTATTTTATAGAACCCGACCTTGTTGAATCTATTTGTCTTGCGCACGAGCTTGGTCATGCAGGCGAAAGGGTCATTAACCGGTTATTTTTCAGATCCGCTTGCATCAGTGGCGTCGCTGGGAATTTGCGCTGCGTTAAAAAAACATTGTTTTGATCAACAACTATCCAGCGGCGGTCGTACTTTAAACCTCGCCTGGTAATCTCCGATGATAGTAAAGAAATTCCACCCAAAGATTTGACTGGTAAATATATATTTCAGAAAGTGTCAATTGTTTCATAGGATTATTTCTGTCGGTGAGAAGTTAATCTTATTACAGTAATTTCCGGTGTTGAATTATAACGAAAAGGAGCCAGCGACATTCCGAGCCCTCTTGTAACTATTAACATAAGGTTCCCGAAATGAAAATCCCCGCGCACATATTTTGTTTCAAACAATGTAGGTGACAAATTAAAAAATGGAAACAAAAAAGAAATCTGTCCGCCGTGTGTGTGACCTGCAAGCATCAAATCGAATTTTTTCTTTACTGCTTCTTCTATTACATACTGTCTCGGCTGATGCGTGAGCAGAATGTTTATATCATTCTCCGGAGATAAATTAGTAAGGGAGTCAAGTTCAATTTGGTCAATATGTTCAACATAAGTATTGGTAACAAAGGTAATCCCAATTATTGAACTTCCTACAGGCAGAACAATTTTTTTGTTATCAAGCATTTTTACATTTTGTTTTGCAAGTGCATTTTCAATCTCGTTCAAACTTCTTTTTGCATTATTTCTGTAAGCCCAGTTGTCGTGGTCCCCCACACAAGAGTATACGCCGTATTTAGATTTTATTTTCCCTACAAGTTCAGCACTTTCGGTTATGTAATCCGGAGTTGAAGTAATCATATCGCCGCCGATTAATACAAGATCAGGATTTGTTGAATTTACTTTTTGAATGAAGTTATCGAGTCTGCCTGCGGTTGTGTACGGATCTGCCTGAATATCTGCTATGAATGTAATTTTAAATCCTTCAAGAGCTTTAGGCAGATTTTCCTTTACATATTCAATAGGTCTAATAGAGACCTTAAAGTAATCGTAGATTACTCTAAACGGAACATAAAGAGTGCAGAACAAAACAATTATAATTGCATATTTATGTGTGAAGCTTTTTATGTTTTCAATTTTCGATTTAGCAAACGGAATAACAAAGTATTTCAGCACATCAACCGGAAGCCAGAGCAGAATAGACTGCAGCATAATTAAAATTGCAATCCAGAATGGGAAAACAACAATGAAATTTCCAATAACGGATTCGGACGGATACTGAATTGATACTCCGGTCGCAGCGTAATAAATTGTACCGAAAACTACTACAAGCGGGAATAAATTTAAGAAAAGGAGAATCCACGCAGTATATTTTTTGAATTTTGCTTTATTGATTTGAGGGAAAATAGAATATACCGCTTTAAAGAAACGAAGAAGAAAGATAACTTCGATTACTCCGAATATTAAGATTATCATAAGTATTCGATATACAATGCCCATTTAGCTTATCCCGGACTTGTATTTTATTTTATCTACTAATTTTCTCATTGTCTCATAGTGTGTGCCGCGCCAATAAATTTTATTACAGTTTTCGCAAACATAAAACTTATTTTGATTTTGTTTCACTTTATTAGGCAATTTATCGTAAACTTTTTTCTTTGATATATTTATTAGTCTGCCGTTGCATTCAATGCATCGTGTAAATTCTTTTATAAGCTTCCTTAAGTCAAATCTTTCAACAACCTCAGAAATTTGTTTTAGCGGATTAGTATTTCTGATCCAGTAACCGCGGGTTACATTCGTCCTTTTTAATATTCCGATGTCGCGTGTGAGAATGGTTCTTTTTTCTTTCAATGAAATATCAACAATTTGTTCGTCAGTTAAATCATTATGCCAAAGCGAATCGAAACCAAGCATCCGCAAGTATCCGGTAAGTGTACCAAGGTGAACATCTAAAACAAATTTTAGGTTTCTTAAAGGCTTTGGACGAAGTTTTTGAACTCCGGTTATATCGAATGATTCAAATTCGGGATAAACGGAAATGAAGTCGCCTTCTTTTACAATGTATTCGAATCCGACGGAGGAACTGTTAACCAGTATCAAATCAATTTCGGTGTGAGGAACACCTAAAGATTCGATCATATCTTTAACAGAAACTTTGCCGGAAAACTCATGCTGAAATTTTGTTTTTCTTTTTGAAGGAGGGAGAAAATCGTTTAACTCTTCGTAAAACCTAAACCAGCATTTCTTGTATTTTTTAGTATGAGCATCTGTCACAAATTCTTCACATTGCTGAATTTTATTTACCTAATTTAAAGTTAGTCAATTAACTTAAGTTAATCGTCAAATAAAAAATTCCTTGAAGTAAGCCGCTAATTACGCGAATAAACACAAGTGTCTTAAAAATACAAAAATTTAACCCAAGTTTGTCATTAGAAAAACACTAATGACAAATCGACTAACATATTCTAAGGGTTTGAGCACAATATAACCGTAAGAAAATCTTTTACCGAAGGTATGGATAACCTCAAGCCCAAGAAAATCTATGCCAGGGTTTAATACTTATTATTTAACAAGTTATGTTACTAACTCACCTTACGCAATGGTAGTTATTTAATAGCCCCGACATTTATGTCGGGAACC
>DYLN01000199.1 GCA_020722085.1 Melioribacter roseus | reverse complement strand
GATCAAGTGTATATCATCATTAGAAAATCTATATTAATTAATTTGAAACGGCACTCTGTTCCGCATTTGAAAATGATGATATCCGAAGTAGAAGAGATTATTGAGCGGCAGATATCAGTTGAGGAATGGAACTCATTGTAGTTTGGGGTGACCCCAAAAGAATCATTTATTACAGTTTAGATAAATATCTTACCGGTCTAATACGGCAGATTCTATCTGTTAAATTTTAAAAAAAGATTTAGATTTTTGTGTTTACTTCATATATTGTATCTATCAATAATCTTTATTTTTTCTTGAGGGTAATTCACTAATTTATTAAACAAATAAGGGAGCCAGCCATGAGAAGATTTATTCTCTCGAGCGTTCTTTTTTTAATCTTTGGTCTTACCGCTAATGTCCTCGGGCAAGGACGTATTATCGGTAAAGAATTTTCAATCCGTGAGGCAAATGAATTGTTCGGTATGCCTAAGCAGACCGTCAGCGTTGATGTAGAAACTTTTAGAAACTTAATAAACCAATGCGGCGAGTATGTGTATTTTACAATTAAAAACGGGAAATTTTATGTTGCAAAAAAATACGGACAATTTTTGAATAACGATGGTGCAATGAAAGATGGTGAACCAATGAGTAAAATTAGTACAAGTGTGTTAAAACATTTAATTAGAGGGAAATCCGACGGTATTGGCTTAAAAAGTATGAGCGTTGCCAGCACAAGTGACGTTTTAATAGAACTAAGACCCAGCACTACCACAATAACTTATAATGGTACAACAGCAGACTTGATAACTTCATGCCCGCCTGACTGCTGGCCTTAATAAAATTTTTTTTGTAAAATGTAAATGGATTCATTTTTTTTATATAAGTTATTATGGTGGACAGTGATTATCATCTGGATTGTTCCACCGGTGAGACAATACAAAACTCATTACTTTTTATTTTTTTTACTTATCGCAGTATCTGATCCAATTAATTTAGCGACTAGAATATTTTTTAAAGTTGATTTAGCCGGATTTATTTACCCATTTATGACCGGACTCATGGTATTAAGCCTTATAGATAAATTAGTAATAAAGAGAAACAAACTAACTGTTGTACTTTATTTACTTATTATTATTTCGATCAGCTATTTTTTTAGAAAGCCAATCATTTATGCTTCCATTATTGTATTTAATGAACTTATAATCATATTTATTGTTCTTAAGGACTTTATTGTAAATTTTGTTAATGATAAAATTGTTAGTTTATTTTTACTGATGCTAATATTTTATCTAAGCACGGCTCTTTTAAAAATGTTTAACTTTTTAATCGGTTTCGCAGATGCAACTGCTTTCTTTTATATTACAAGCTTCTTCCAAATACTCTTTGGACTCTTCTTTACAGTCTTTAGAGAAGATAACCCCAAGATCGTTATTCAGTTTTGAGAATCCGCTGGTATTCTCTCTCTTACTGATAGTGATTGTTATGGCGGTAACATTTATTTATTACCGCTACGTTATCATTCCGATGAAAAAGAAGCATCTGCGGGAGAAAGAAAATTTAAGGCTGCAGCAGGCAGAATTTATGGCTATGTTCGCAGAACTTTCTCCCGACCCGATACTCAGATTCGATCACACCGGCAAAATTATTCTTGCTAATAATGCTGCTCATAAACTATTTCACAGAAGAAATGTGCTGGGTGCTAATGTTCGGGATATGCTCCCGTTCGTAAGTGACATAGACATTGATAATTTAATTTCCGAGACAAGGCAGGTTTCAAATACCGTGATGCTTGAGGGTCGTTATTATCAGTTTATTGTAACCGGTGTTAATAAGTTCAACATTTGTCATCTTTACGGAAGAGATATTACCGATTTGAAGAAAAAAGAGACCGAGCTGAGGGAAGCATTAATAAGAGCGGACGAAGCAAAAAAAATAAAAGAGAATTTCCTCGCTCAAATCTCTCATGAAATTCGCTCACCGCTTAATGCTATTGAAGGTTATGCCGAATATCTGGCAGATGAACTAAAAGCAGATAAAAGGGAAGATATTGCTGAAATTTTCCGGTCGATAAAAAACAGCAGCAAAAGACTATACCGCACTTTTGATCTGCTTCTCAATATGTCTCAGGTACAAACTGGCAGATACGATGTTCGTTTTGAAAAAGTTAATATTTACACGCTGCTAAAAACCCTTTTTATTGAGTTCAGATCAATGGCGGAAGAAAAAAACATTGCTTTCACTTTAGTCAATAAAGGTGACGAGAATCCCAATGCGTATGTAGATCACTACTCGATTGTTCAGGTGTTTACCAATCTGATCGACAACGCAATTAAGTATACTAAGGAAGGTGAAGTAGAGATAATAATTTCTCAGGAAGATTCCAACGTTATTGTTGATATTCGTGATACCGGTATAGGTATATCGGAAAATTATCTTAAAAATCTTTACACTCCTTTTTCGCAGGAACAGACCGGATACACGAGAGCTTACGATGGTACCGGTTTGGGTCTTGCTCTCGTCAAAAGTTTTCTTGACTTAAATAGAGCAAGAATAAAAGTTCAAACGGAAGTAAATAAAGGCACTACGTTTACGGTAGTGCTGAATGGAGAAAAAAGATGGAAAATGCAATAAATAAAAGAATTAAAATCCTTATGACCGAAGAAGATCCGGATAATCAAAAGTTAATTCTCCTTTACTTCGGAAAATATTTTGATGTAACTACCTGCTATTCCTCTGATGAATTTTATGACATACTTAATCAGGATAACTATGATTTAATTCTAATGGATATATCTATTAATGGGACAAAGAACGGATTGCAGCTTACAAAAGAGCTTAAAGGCAATCCCGCTTATGCAAATATTCCCGTTCTTTGTTATACGGCTCATGCGCTGCATCAGGATAGGCTTAATGCTTTGGATGCTGGGTGTGATGCTTATGTAAGCAAACCTTCTGATTTGAAGATACTGATGCTTTCAATAATTGATTTATTAAAAGCAAGGGGCAAAGTACCGGCTTTTGATTTTCCGGCAGAGTCATATTCTTTTTGTTGAAAAAGCAATGTAGGGTCGGGGTCTCCTCGCCAGTCGTCAGACCTCGACGGACCCTGTCGGGAGTCCGGTCGCCAGACTTCGGCGAACTCTGACGAGCGAAGTCTGACGAC
>DYLN01000057.1:8751-20591 GCA_020722085.1 Melioribacter roseus | reverse complement strand
TAAGGTGAGTTAGTAACTACAGCAGCCTATGCTCGTTGAGTCATTTATTGTCAGTTGTTGTCATTAGTTGGGATAGGTAAAAACTCAATAAATGACCCTATAAGAATACAATCTTGTCAGCCTTTTGACGAGCTAAGTCTGACGACCTTCTGCGGGTAATCTTTCTAGTAATTCTACATTCTGCACTCTGAATTCTGCACTCGGATTTCCTTTTCTATTTACCTTAGTTTATTACATAAGGACACAGTTACTTTTTTCAAGTCCTATTGCATCATTTGGGTTTGACTACCTTTGATAATTTTTCAATTGGGAATTCGTTTTATGTTTTCCACTTAATATTGCAGCCAATGCTCGGTTTTTGGTTCGGGTCAACCTCCTTCCCGCCGAGTATGTTATCCAGTGCATTTCTTAAATCATTGCCGGTTACCGGCAAATCATTCTTGGGCCGCGAATCGTCAAACTGTCCTCTATAAACTAACTTCATTTCTTTGTTATAAACAAAAAAATCCGGCGTACATTCTGCACGATATGCTTTTGCTATTTCCTGAGTTTCATCGTACAAATATGGAAATGCAAATCCCAGAGTCTGTGCAGCCTCTTTCATTTTTTCGGGTGAGTCTTCGGGATACGCAGTAATATCATTTGAATTGATTGCAATAAAAGAAACCCCCTTTGCCAAATACTCGTTTGTTAATTTTACTAGCTCAGGCAGAATATGTTTTACATACGGACAATGATTACAGATAAACATTATAACCGTTGCATGTCTGGATTTTAGGTCGTTTAAATTCATGCTCCTGCCGCTTATTGCATCCGGCAGATTAAAATGTGGTGCAGTTGTTCCCAGTTCCACCATCGCTGAAGGTGTTGCAGCCATTTCTTTCTCCCTTCAAATAATATCACAAAAATCCGGTAAGAATAATATAACTTTCATTGAAAAATTCAACTTCCAGAGTATAAACCTAAAAAATTCCAGGAAATTCTAATGTTCATATTCAATTGTTACTCTCAATAATATTTTTTTGCGAGCTTGTACATTAAATCAGTTAATAATGTACATATAGTTGGGAAGTTTTACTTTAATGCCGGTAAACTTTCCTTTTAAGTCGCTCCATTGATCTCCTACACAAGCAATTATATCGTAACCTTCTTTTGCAAGTTTTTCCCTCTCAAGTTCCTTAAATTCGGCAATTAAAAGATGTGATTGCGCCGGCGCTCTTGTTATCAGTGTATCGAAAGTAGTGTAGCCCTGTTCTTTCAGATTTTTGATTGTTGCGTTTTGCCCGATCGAATCCCTGCCTGACAAAAATATTATCTTAATTTTTTTTGATACGACCCACTCATAAAATTTTTTTACTTCAGGGATTGCGGATGCTTTAGCTTGCAGCACCCAAGCATCCCAGATTCTATGTTCGTACCCGAAATCCAGTTTTTTAATTATTTCATAGTTGGATAGAGTCGTTTCGTCCACATCAAACACGACGGTAGAATTTTTTGAAAGCTTTAGTTTTTCTATTTTCTCTTTTGCTTCATTAAGTGCTTTTTGCAGATCAACATGATATTGACCAGAGTAGTAATAATTTTCAACTGCTTTTTTTGCCTCGGATAAATTTACGATTTTCTGGCAGTACGAATAAGATATAACGCCGTACAAAAGAAGGATAAGCGGTATTTTTTTCATTGGCAGAATCATGATGTTAGAGAATATACTTACTCAGGTCCCTGTTCTTTACAATTTTACCCAGCCTGTCGGAGACCAGCTTCGCATCAATTTCAATTTTTTTCGAATGCGTTTTATCCGGAACGTCGAAAAGAATATCTTCCAGCAAAGTAGTTAGGATTGTGTGGAGTCTTCTTGCACCGATATTTTCTACCTGCTCATTTACAAGTGCAGCGGTTTTTGCAATTTCCTTAATCGCATCTTCTTTGAAATTAATTGTTACTCCTTCGGCTTGAAGCAAAGCAGCATATTGTTTAAGAAGAGCATTTTGAGGGATAGTAAGTATTTTTACGAAATCTTCTTCCGTCAAGCTTTTTAATTCTACTCTAATTGGAAATCTCCCCTGAAGTTCGGGTATAAGATCCGACGGTTTTGAAACATGAAAAGCGCCCGATGCAATAAAAAGCACATGATCTGTTCTTACCGGACCGTATTTTGTATTTACGGTAGAGCCTTCGACAATCGGGAGTAAATCTCTTTGAACACCTTCGCGCGAGACATCGGGACCCTGCTGACTCTTCGAGCCAGCAATTTTATCGATTTCATCTATAAATACTATTCCAGCTTCTTCGACCCGCTCGATGGCTTCTTTTTGTACAGCTTCCATATCGATTAATTTCTGAGCTTCTTCCTGGGCAAGAATTTGCCGCGCTTCGCGGATCGCAGTTTTTCTTTTTTTCTTTTTCTTTGGAATCATACTGCTCATCAAGTCCTGAAGATTCATTCCCAAATCGTCCATACCTGCCGGGCCCAAAACCTGCAAGCCGAACGACGGCACATTAATGTCGAATTCAATCATTCTTTCGTCCATTTCGCCGTTGCGTAATTTTTCTCTCATCCAGTCGCGTGTTTTTTCGTTTTGGAGATTTTCGTTTTCCCCGTTTTCTTCTACCGTTGCAACCGGCTTTTTTACCGGCGGGATAAGGTAGTCTAAAATTTTTTCTTCGGCTAAATGTTCGGCTTTTTCGCGCACTTCTTCGGTTTTTTCCGATCGTACCATGCTTACTGAAATTTCGGTTAAATCGCGGATCATCGATTCAACATCACGCCCCACATAACCGACTTCTGTATATTTTGACGCTTCTACTTTTATGAAAGGAGCGCCGGCAAGTTTTGCAAGTCTGCGCGCAATTTCTGTTTTGCCTACGCCGGTAGGACCTATTAAGATGATATTATTTGGAAGTATTTCTTCTCTGATGTTCTCTTCTACTTTTTGCCGCCGCCATCTGTTTCTTAACGCAATTGCAACGGCTCGTTTTGCTTCATCCTGACCAATAATATATTTATCAAGTTCCTTAACAATTTTGGATGGTGTCAGTTCATGCATTAAATCAATTTTCATAAAGTATCCGGATTTTATTTTATAATTTCAACGTTAATTTTGTCGTTTGTATAAATGCAAATATCGGCAGCAACTTTTAATGCTTCTTTTACAATTTCTTCTGCAGAAAGGTTGCTGTATTTCTTCAACATTTTTGCCGCAGCCAGCGCATACATTCCGCCCGAGCCAATAGCGACTATATTGTCTTCTGGTTCGACTACATCGCCTGTACCCGAAAGTATAAAAGTTTTATCCTGCGATACAATTGCAAGCATCGCTTCTAAACGGCGCAGATATTTATCGGTTCTCCAGTCTTTTGCCAGTTCAACAACTGCACGGCTTAAATTTCCGCTGTATTGTTCAAGCTTTTCTTCAAACCGGTCGAACAGAGTAAAAGCATCTGCGGTAGAGCCGGCAAACCCGGTTAAGACCTTTCCGTTTAACAAACTGCGGATTTTAAGCGCGTTGTGTTTCATTACAGTATTTCCGAATGTAACCTGTCCATCTCCACCTAAAGCCGCTTGTCCATTATGAATTAATCCTATTATTGTTGTTGAGCGTGTTTTCATTCTCTCCTCATTTAAGGCACAAAAAATAACTAATCTATTTTATACAGAACAGCAGCTTTCTCGGCAGATGTAACAATTCCTTTAATCAATGCCGAGCTGAAGCCGTTATGTTCCATTTGATTTAACCCCGAGATTGTACAGCCGCGAGGAGTTGTAACTTTGTCCACTTCGATTTCCGGATGGTTGTTTTTATCGAGCAGTAAAGTTGCCGCACCTTTGGCAGTCTGCGCTGCTATGAATAATGCTTCCTCGCTGTGAAATCCGATTTCAATTCCACCCTGCGATGCTGCCCGAATTGCTCTCATAAAGAATGCAATTCCGCATGCACCGAGTGCAGTTGCGGGAATCATTAATTCTTCGTCTATGATAATTGTTTTTCCAACAGAGCTGAAAATTTTTTCTACGATGTTGAGCGCTTTGTCGGTTTTTGAATCCGAGGCAAGACAGGTCATTGATTCCTGAATTGCAATTGCTGTGTTTGGCATAGCGCGTATAACTTTTACATTTGCACCGACCTGTTCTTTAATTGCTTTTATACTTGCCCCGGAAACAACCGAAACCAACAAATGTTTTTCCGGTTTCAATTCTGGTTTAATTTCAACCAATACGTCGTTAAGCTGCCGGGGTTGGACAGCAAGTATTATTACCTCTGATTTTTTAACAGCAAGTTTGTTGTCGGCAGTGATATTGAACCCTTTTTTCTCATATTCTGCTAACTGGTCAACATGTCTGCGTGTAATTGTAATTTTCGAAGCAGAAAAAATATTCGAATTATACAAGCCGTTGGCAATTGCCAGTCCGATGTTTCCTCCGCCGAGTATTGCTACCGAGGATGCGATTTCTTTCATTTTATTTTTCCCTTAATCGTTAATTAAACTTTATTAAACAGTGATATCAGAAGCTGTTTTCCGCATTCGGAATTTAACCGGAATTATTCTCGGAACATTTTTTTGATATTCAGAATATTTATCGCCGAATTTTTCCACAAGCTTTTTTTCTTCATAAATAGAGCCGATGTAGAAATAAACAACGGCACAAATCAGCATTGTAAGGTAAAACAAATCCATTGTCGGTCTGAAAGCCAGAAACAGAATGGAAAAAAAGTAAATCGGATGACGCATATATTTGTAAGCGCCTTTTGCAGTAAATTCCTGAATTTCATCAAGGTCTTCTGTTTTATAGCTGTTTTCAATGAACCTTTTAATTTGCGAGAATCCTAAAAATTCCCGCACATTTACAGGCTTTGCAGCCCAGAGCAAACCGAACAAGCTGAGAATTTGAAATGCAAATGTAATAATATCATAAGGATAATGTAAATCGTAAACAATTATGTCGGGTTTCGGCGATTCCAGATAAACAAAAACAAAGATTAAAAAAGAAGATAAATTGTAAAACAAGCGGTAAAATGCTATAAGATTTCCGGCTCGTTCGGCAATCAATCTTTTAATTTTATTTGAAGCTAATAAAGAATGTGAAACTGCGAAAATCGCGAACAAAAAAACTATTATAAAAATGTCGGAGAAATACTTCATAATTCCTTTCGAAGCCTTGCAACCGGAATCATTAATTGTTCGCGGTATTTTGCAACGGTTCGGCGTGCAATGTGAATTCCTTTATCCTGAAGTATGCTTGCTATTTTTTCGTCGCTGAAAGGATTTTTTTTCGATTCGTTATCGCAGATTTCTTTGATTAGTTCTTTTATGTGTTTATTTGATACTTCGTCGCCGGAGTCGGTAGACAACCCTTCGCTGAAGAAATATTTTAATTCATGAATGCCCTGTGGACTTTGCACATATTTTCCGTTTACCACGCGGCTTATTGTAGAAATATCCATTCCGATTTCGTCAGCAATGTCTTTGTAAATCATTGGTTTTAAAAATCTTGGTCCATTTTCAAAAAACTCGTACTGCCGCTCAAAAATTGCGCGCATTATTTTTAGAAGTGTATTTCGCCTTTGCTGAAGAGAAGCAATAAACCATTTCGCCGATTCGAATTTCTCCCTTAAAAATTTGTGCGTCTCTTTCTCCCGTTCAGAAATTTTTCTTTTTCTCTTGTTCGTCTCAATCATTTCAAGATAAGATTTGCTTATCGTTACTGACGGCATATTTTTGTCGTTAAGCGTAACGACATAGTTATCTTCTACTTTTTCAATAATAAAATCCGGCGTAATCTGATTCATTCCTTCGTCATCTATGTTTCCTTCGCCAGGTTTCGGATTTAATCTCTGGATCAGTTCGAGTGTACTCCGGAGTGTATCTCTTGTAAGGTTAAGATTTTTTTGAATTACATCGAAACGCTTGTTTGCAAAATCTTCGAAATGGTCGGTCAAAATTTTTTCAGCAAGATAGGAATAGTAAGGATCGTATGAAGAGTTTTTAATTTGTATAAGAAGGCATTCCTGTAAGTTTTTTGCAGCAATTCCGGCAGGTTCGAGAGTTTGAATTTTCTTTAATACTTTCTCGGCATCTTCAAGAGGTATTTCGATATGTTCGAAAAGTTTAAGATCGTTGACGAGCCGCTGCAGATCCTCCTTAAAGTAGCCGTCTTTGTCGAGACTGTCAATAATTGTTTCTCCGAGTACGATTTCATCTTCCGTTAATTCGAGCATGTTGAGCTGGTCCAACAGAAGTTCCCGCATGCTTTTTTTCTGCGGTGCAACGGGGCGGGTTTTTTCATCGTCTGCTGAGCGGTTTAATCTATCCAGTTCGAAATCCTCGTCGTTCATGAAATCTTCAATTCCGAATTCATCTTCATCGTTCTGGTAAGAATCATCTTCATCTAATGTTTCAGGCTCTTCTGGATTTTCTTCCACTTTTAATTCCGGTTCTTCTTCCAGAGCCTCTTCAAGAATCGGATTCAGCTCAAGTTCGGTTTTAATTCTCTGCTCCAATGCCAATGTATTTAATTGCAGAAGTTTTTGATATTGAATCTGCTGCGGAGATAGTTTTTGCTGTAAAGCTAATTTTTGGTGCAATGATAACATTTCTTAAACCCCGATTAAACTCTTTATTTTCAGGAACCATTCTTTGCCGAACTCTCTTTGAAGTGCTTCCTTGCAAAAATCCAGAATACTGGTTTTTGTTTTTTCGCCGAGTTTAAGAGCCGGCTCGCATTCATGATATTTTTCGTATCTCAAAACAGTGCCGCTGAATTGCCCTGTCCGTATAGGAAACAAATGGCAGGAAACCGGTTTAATAAAATTTATTTTTCCGTCTCTGTAGGCTTTTTCAATGCCGCATTTGGCTATATCGCCTTCCCAGCTTACAAAGACACAAGCCCTGTTGTTTACGCTTCTAGTCATGTACTCGCCGTTCATTTCCATCCAGAAGCTGTTTTTTTCGATTTCGTTTTTGTGTTCTTCTGATAAATATTCTTTTATTTCTTGCAAATTCTTGCCAATTATTTCAATCTCTTCATGCTTAAGAGGTGCGCCGAATTTGCTTTCCATGGTGCAGCAGGCTCCCTTACATTTCTTAAGGTCGCATGTAAAATGAGTCTCGACAATCTCGGAGCTCATTAAAATATTGTCTATTTCAATTAAATCCGGCTGCATAAAACCTGGAATAATTTTTGCTAAAAATACAAATTTTGTTTCATCAAATAAAACTATAGTTTTGAATATTATTAGTAACAGCTTTGTAGTTTGCGGCTTATTTCATAACAGTGAAGGTTACATTTGGAACTAAAAAATAAAACAGTGTTGATTACCGGAGCCAGTTCCGGAATAGGTAAAGCTCTGGCAAAAAAATTTTCGTCGAGAGGCTGCAATTTAATTTTAATTTCCCGAAGAAAAGATTTGCTTGATAAGCTGAAAGACGAAATTAATCCCTCTGCCGAAACAGTTATAACACTTCAATGTGATGTTACCCGCAAAGATGAAGTTGTAAAAGTGTTTGAAAAAATCCGACAGGAAAAACTAAAAATTGATATAGCTGTTTTAAATGCCGGTGTCAGTTATAGAATGTATGTTGAAGATTATCATTCTGAATTTGCTTCTAATGTATTTAATACAAATTTGCTCGGTGTAATTTATTTTGTGGAACAGCTTCTGCCCGATTTAATTGAAAGGAAAGATGGAATTATTGCCGGTATTTCGTCTCTTTCCGACAACCGCGGTTATTCGGGCAGCGGATTTTACTGCGCCAGTAAGGCTGCACTTTCAATTTATCTTGAAGCGTTAAGAGTTGAACTAAAATCCTACGGAATAAAAGTAATTACAGTCAAACCCGGTTTTGTAAAAACAGCAATGACCGATAAAAACAAATTCCCCATGCCGTTTATGATTTCTACGGATAAAGCAGCAAATATTATTGTCGGAGGAATTCAAAAAGAAAAAAGAATAATTCAATTTCCTCTGCCGATAGTTTTGCTTTCCAGATTTATCGGTTTACTGCCTGCAGGCATTTATGAATTTTTTGCTTCCTTGTTGAATTTTAAGTACAGATAAAGTCACAAATTTTTAAATGCTTAATCGTTGTTTTATTTTTTAAAATGAAAAAAATATTGAAAAATTAGAACATGAAATTCGAAAATAAATTCCGAAAAATTTTTGTTTACCGGCTTTCAGTTTTTTTCCTCCTGTTATTGTTAGCCTCATGCAAGAATGCGAATTCACCTGTTGAGCCGGCTCTTTCAACGCGCGGACAAATATTAAGTGCCGCTCATACAGCAAAATTCAGCGTTCAAACTTTACAGCAGTATCTGGATGCACTCACTTCCAATTCACAGGAGCATATTACCCTGCTTTATGATGTTGAGGCTTTTAAGGTGAATTACGTTACGGTTGATCCGGAAGGAAATTTAATAAAAGCTTCAGGTGCAATATTTCTGCCAGACGGCAAAAACAATCTGCCTTTAATTAGTCTGCATCACGGCACCGAAGCGAAGAGAGATAAAGTAGCCTCTGCGGTTCCTTTTGCGTCGCCGGAAGGATTAGCTGCTGCTTCGCTGGGTTACTTTGCAGTAGTGCCGGATTATATCGGTTTGGGAGATTCTCAAATTCTGCATCCTTATCATTATGAAAAATCTTCTGCTGATGCAGTGGTAGATTTAATTAAAGCCGGACGGGAATATGCACGCCAAAACAGAATTGAGTTAAACGGACAGGTATTTTTAGCTGGATACTCTGAAGGGGGTTACGTAACGCTGGCTGCTCAAAAAGAAATTGAGCTTTATTACTCAAATGAAATTACATTAACAGCCTCAGCACCAATGGCTGGCGCTTACGATTTGAATTTAACAGCACGTACGATTCTGCAAAATAAAACTTACGGCGCGCCCGGTTTTCTTGCTTATCTTATTTACGCTTACGATGAAATTTACGGGTGGGGTATTTTGAACCGCGTGTTTAATTCCCCTTATGCAGAAAAGATCCCCTCACTTTTCAATGGCACAAAATCCCTTTCTGAAATAAATGATTCGTTAACAACGGATTTAGTGAAATTGTTTAATCAAAATTTTGTTCGAAGCTTTCTCAACGGCAGCGAGACAGAACTTTCTTCGGCATTGCAGGAAAATAGTTTAATTGACTGGGTGCCCCAAACGCAGATGAGATTATACCACGGCAGTGCTGATGAGTATGTGCCATATCAAAATTCCGTTGAAGCAAGAGATTATTTTCAATCGCACGGTTCGAATGTAGAACTCATCACAATTCAAGGCGGCACTCACGTTGCATCTGCTTTGCCAAGTATCCTTAATGCAATAGAATGGTTTGAATCATTACGGACCGCTAAGGTGTTTGTTGCAGGCAGGTAGATATTAGTATGTCTGACATCTGCTTTACATTTGAATAGCATGTTTTCCGATATTCTTTCCATCTATCAGAAATCTGATACCCTATCAAAAATCTGATACTGGAAATCCCTTCGAAATTATTCTGCGTACCCGGCTCACAATTTCAGGCTTCGTTTTTGAAATAAAAACGAAACATTTTTGTGGTTCGTCATAACTTTTGTTGAAAATCGGTTTGGTACAATCCTTGCCTTTACACTGTTTTTATGTGACTTGCCAGGCGAAGCTATGCCTGGTCAAACAATAAAGATGAGAGTAACAAATGAGAAAGAACTTTACATTTATCTTTTTTATGGCGTTTCTGTTTATGCTTACACTTCTTCTGCTCACCTTGACACAATGCACCCCGGAATTAACCGAACCCCCGGGAGAAAACCCCAGAGCACTATCGAAAACTGAATTTGAGTCCGCAAATTCAATCTGGTACAGAGAAGACTTCACATTCGAGCAAAGTTTTTTTGACGTGAATAAGAAATATTTTGATGCTTGGTCCAGGAACTTGATTTTGCAAATCCATCATCAATTGACATAATAAACAACTGGGTGAAGGAATTTATCAGAAAAATTACGAATCCGCTTAATTAACTGAGGATAATATGAAAAAATTATTTTTGATGCTGGTTTTATTCCCCGCTCTTACATCGGCACAATATTACGGCGAAAGAACTACTGAGCAAAGTTTCGAGAGCTCTAGTCTCTACTTTAACAGCAGTTACCTCAATACTTTCGGACTGGAAAATTTTAAGAAGGTTGCTGTCGGACTTGTAGACGACCCATTTCTAAATGCTTATCTAAATCCGGCGTTAATGCCAGATTTGAAAGATAAGAGTACAATTTTCTATCTTGATTTTAGAGGTGATAGAACAGTTGAGAAAGTTGTAAGCAGTTATGTTGTCCCGCTTTATTATACCGATTTTTACAGACCTTACTACGACAGCCGCTGGGTATCAGTAACGCGGGCTGAACCGGTGCCGACTTTCTCTTTCGGATTTTTTGCAAATCCCATTAAAGAATTTGTTAATAATTTTTACATTGGTGTCACATATCAGATGATACGCCGCAAAGAAAATTTTTATTCGTCGCCGTATTACATTTATAATTCCAGGTACTCTTACGATGCGTTGGGTATGAAAGCCGAAGGAGCAGCAGATATTCCCATTAAAGACCGTTATTCCGCAAAAGATGAAATGATAACAGACGCCCATTTGTTCTCGGCTTTTGCCGGATACAAAATTACAGATAAATTGAGTGCGGGGCTTTCTTTCAACGGAGTTATTCACAAAAGAGGCGGCGGCTACCTTGATGCACGCAGTGATGAATACGGCAATACTAACAATTCCGACTGGGAAAACCGCAGTCAGCAGGATAAAAACCAAAAGTATCACCACGCTGATTTTAGCGCCGGGTTAATGTACGAGTTTACAAATAAATTTAGTGCGGGATTAAAACTCGGACTGCTAACCGGCAAAACGGAACAAACGTATGATAATCTTCATTATTATTTTTATGATTATGATGCAACTCCCACCAACAATAATTGGAGCAGCAGTTATTCAAACTCATCAACGGTCCAATCGTGGAATCATGACGGCACAAACAAATATTTCTCGCTTAATTTCAGCTACATTATAGGTGAAGGGAAATCGTTTTCGGGTTATTACAGATATTCAAAAACAATAGAAGACATCGTAAATTCTTCCGTAATTATGGATACCTCATTTTATGTCTCTCACTATGAAAATACTTACAACAACATTCTGAATGTTCACGATTATTCCGGCAAATCATCAGCGCGGGATATCCGCAGCGGCTGGGGCGACAGAAACGAAAATAATCACGAAATTCTGCTCAGATTTTCATCGGAATTAAATTCATGGAGTAAACTTAATATCGGTTTGTACATAAACGGACGTTCTTACACTATAAATACGTTTGAGCCGGTTACGGCAAATCGATATTCGGAATATCACAGCAGAAGTACCGGCAGCAATAATTATCAGCACGATAACCTGTTAATTCTTGATGAAATTAAACGGCTTGTGTGGAATTACTCTTCGGATTATTTCACACTTCAAATTCCCGTTATACTGGATTTTACAATTGCAGAAAAATTCGGCTTGACTATCGGTGTAAATAGAATGCTGAAAGATTGGGAAATACACGAAACTACCACCGCCTATTTCACTTCCAGAAAAAGAAATGAGAACGGCGTGATAAAAGAAGAAAATAATTTCGGTGAAAGATATTCGCCGCCGGGTGATAAGTACACTGATAATGACACTGACTTGTTTTTGAAACTCAGTGCAAACGTGAGTGAAGAGTTTGCCGTTAATTTGCTTTTCGACCCGGAATTTCAGCATCTGCTCAGAGTCTCTCAGTGGTGGTTGAGTTTTGAAGGGAAGTTTTAAGACACGGATTTCACAGATTTTCACTGATT
>DYLN01000057.1:0-8651 GCA_020722085.1 Melioribacter roseus | reverse complement strand
TTTTGAAAGAAATAAATTCGTGTTAATCCGTGTAATCCGTGTCTAAAATAAAGCATGCATCGAATCATCTCCCCCCAATCTGAAATTTTAGTAATGGTTGATTCATTTGGTACGGGGATTAAAAGAGTAATTGATATTTCGACTCTAGCAAATGCAAAATTAAATTGCAGAGGGATACATGGATATTATAACTAAATTAAATTCGTTAGGATGGGTCATTATTTTCTTTCTTGCCGGATGTACTGATCCTTTGTCTACTCCGCCGGATATCCCAATTAACGAGCTTCTTTCTTCGCCGGATACTCTTAAAATAGAAAATCAAAAAATTGTTATGAGGACTTATTTATGGAGAGACTTTATGCCGATTAGTCCCCCGAACGGCAAGCCGCTAATTGCTCTTGTCTATATTGAAACGACAGACAGCTCAACTATTTCTCCTTCAATTTCAGCCGATGCAATTTATGTTGTAAACGGAACAGAAGTTTGGAAATCATATTTCAGCAAGGAAGCAGCGGGCGAACAGAAACCTTTTAGAATCATAAAGATTGCAAGGGATGGTCCTAAATGGGGTCCGGGAATTTATGTTGATGTTGTTGTAAGTCTTAGAATAAATGGGGCAAACTGTTTACTGAAAGCACCCCATCAGTACATTGAAAGAACAGATTAAATTAATCAGTGGGAGCTGGAAATGAAAAAATTAACATTCTTCATATTTATTATCTGCATTCAAAACTTTGCACAAGGCAGATTTGCTATTGAAGCGGCAGCAGGAGTTGATCTTATATCGCCGACAGATTTCTCTGCAGGAAATTACGACAATGGATATTCATTGGCAGTTGCTTCTATTTATCACTTTAATGAAACTGTCAGCTTAACAGGCACTCTAGCTTTTCACCGTGCTGAAGGAAGTTTAGGATACAGCGGTGTTACTCCTGCAGTAGACGGATATAGCATTGATAATCCCGATAAGCCTAATATTTATGCTTATGAAGTTGCTGTAGGTTTAAGAACAAATTTTTCTGAGAAAATGGTAAAGCCGTATTTCGCTTTCAGAACAGGTTTTCTATTTACCAATGTTTCTTATAGTTCCATCTCTAATTTTTACCAAGATGACTGGTATAACAGAGGGTGGAAGGAAAACCATAGAATAGCATTCTATTTATCGCCCGGCTTGGGATTAAATTTTACTTTGCTTGATAATCTCAATTTTTTAATTGAAGCAAGATTTAATATAATCACCGGAACAGATTATTCTTTTATTCCTATTACAACGGGTATTCAATATGAGTTATAATTATTAGAGAGAGGAAGACCTTTAAGTTGTATCTAATGGAGATTTAAAATGAAAAAAGTATTAATCCACATTTTGTTTTTAGTGTCATTCTTTTCCTATGCTTGCAGCGATAATGATCCTTTGAGCAGCGAAGACCAAAATAATGCATTCTATTTCAATTCGTTTGAATCAGATAAGGACACTTCCGGCTGGATCGGTGTATCGAAAAATATGCTGAAGGATGATTCTTGTCCCGCAGGCGGCAAACGCTCACTTCATATCGGCGGCGGATGTATTCAACCTGCTGCTTCTATTGAATTTTCTTCGGTAAAAGAAGGGAACTACAAAATTAGCTTTTGGGCAAAAACGGGACAGCCGCATCAGTCAGCAATAATAAAACTGAAAGTGTCAGATAATGCCGATGAAAGCAAAAATCTCGTTGTAGCGGTCGACACCACCTCATGGAAATTTTATCAATCTGAAGGAAGTCTCTATGTACCGGGAAATAAAAAAATGACCATGGAAGTTTGGGTGGGGGGAATTATTTATGCCGATGTTTATCTCGATAACTTAAAAATAGAAAGAACAACCCCTTTTTCTTTTACAGGAAAAATTTATAAAAATGTAATCGGGATGTTTAAGTAAATTGTATGAATATTATTTATCCGGCACACCGCTTAATGTTTGTGAATGATATGTATCAGAAGAAAAGGAGATAAGCTATGGGAATAAACACTTCAAAGCTAATAATCTACTGGCTTATTATCAGTGCAGTAATTTCAAACACAAATGCTCAATGGAAACTTTTGAAAAGCCCAGTGAATGTCATGTCAATCTGACCGGCGTGGCATTAATAGATGATAATTCTGCAATTGTAATTGGTGAGAAAGGAACAATTCTCAAAACCACCGACTCGGGCAGCACATGGCAAAAAATTGATTTGGGTATCACAAATAATTTAAATGCAATTTCGGGGGAGGGACCTTCCATTTCATTTAGAAATAAAATCATAATTGCTGGCGACAGCATTTTAATCATATCTTTTGATCATGGTAATTCATGGCTGATTCAGAACATGCCATATAATATTACGACTGCCGACCAGGGATTTCTTTCACCTTTGGTCGATACATTTCCGGATTACATTCGCATTAAAGCTGAAGAAACAACTGACAAAACAGATTTGTTTTCACCCGACTTTTCTATTGTTCTTGGTACCGATGACGGCAGAATTGTTTATTCGATTGACGATGGAAAAACGTGGCAGGATACTTCCCTGTTTAATTCAAAAGTTATAGCTGCTAATTTTAGCGAGTATCATAATTTTGGATACGGCACATGGTCGGATGTATCTGCTGCTTCAGTATTTAACTATGTAAAAGGTGATATTGTTGATAAAAAATGGGCTAAATATCCAATAGGAAATTATATTCCTTGGCAAAATATTACCTCCGGTGACCTCTCCGGATATTACGAATATCTTATAGGCGATGGAGGAGAAGTAATGCCTGAGCCTTTATTGTTAGTGAAGTCACGGGACGATTCTACGTGGCAAAACTTATCACAAAGATTGCCGGTTGGATTACTGCTGGTAAAAATAAAAAAGTTAGGTTATGGCTATGCTGTTTTTATCTGCGGCGAGCGTGGAAAAATTTTAAAATCAACTGATTTTGGAAGTACATGGAAAGAACAGGAAACTCCAACCGATGCAGACTTAAATGATATTGCTCTTTATAATGACAATATCGGGTACGCGGTTGGTGACAGCGGGACAATTCTCTATACATCCAACGGCGGAATTTCCGGTGTCGATGAAAAAACGGAGAATATTCCTGCCGGATTTAAATTGTATCAGAATTATCCTAATCCGTTTAACCCGAACACTACAATCATATTTTCCGTCCCTTTTTCTCAAAAAGTTGAGTTGTCAGTTTATGATTTGCTGGGAAGAGAAGTTGCGACTTTGGTTAATGAAAATAAATCTGCGGGAAACTACGAAGTAAAATTTGATGCATCTAAACTTCCAAGCGGTGTATATTTCTACAGACTTACAGCAGGAAATATGAGTTTGGCCAAGAAGATGCTTCTCCTGCGTTGAAGTTTCCATCTTTAGAAAAATAGATTTTTTTAATAAAAATACGGGTCGGTTCGCTCGGCTTGTGCCGTCGTCTCGTTTGGGTGTGCGGGATAACCGGACCGACCTTTATAAAAAAACCACTTTAGGGACAGATTCTTACGGGCAATTGTACTTGCGATTTGAACAGTATATTTTAAATGGTGTATAATCTAAGATGATTAATTGGATTTCTGTTTTGCTTAAAAAATCATATTACAAAACAAAGATTATCATCACATTTTGCTCGGTTACTTTTCTGCTTGTTGTGTTGATGACTTACACAGGTTACGTGTTCGTAAAAGAAATGTATCTCGGCCAGCTTTCAGAAAAAGTTAATTCTGTTTCAGCGCTGCTTGCTTCACGGATAAACAGAAATTATCTCGATCTGCTTGACATAGGTCAGCCCACAGTAACTACTAAGAATTATTTTGCTGATATTTTTTCAACTTATTTGAATATCGAACCCGGCTCGCATGTTTTTATCTTTAACAAAGAATTAAGAATTATTGTTCATTCGGATACCTCATATTTATACGGCGCAAAAGAACCGCGGCTAAAATTAAACGAGAAAGAAATTTTTGAATTAGGAATTGAACATTCTATTGCTTCGCTTCCGTTCAAAGGTGATGACGACAATTGGTACCTTTGGGGATTCCGCCGGCTTACGGAAAATTTTTGGCTTGGCATCAGGGAAAGTGCCTCCAAACTCGAAAGGGTTGATCAGCTTGCAGCAACATTTACATACATCGGTGCTGCGGGAATATTTTTTACTTTGCTGCTCGGCTTGATTATCGCAAAATCTATTTCACGTCCCGTTGACAAATTATCTGAATATAGTCTGCAAATCGGTAAAGGATATTTTGACGTAAAAACGCCTCAGGGAATGAAAGGTGAATTTGAAGCACTGGCTTCTGCAATGAACAAAATGAAAAACAATCTTGCCGAATATCAAAATGAAAAAGAAAAGATGTTGGCGCAAATTGCCCACGAAATCAGAAACCCGCTCGGCGGCATAGAACTTCTTGCAGGATTAACTAAAGAAGATTTACAGAAGAATGGAATGAACACAGAATATCTTGAAAAAATTATCCGGGAAATTCACGGACTCAAAAAATTAATTACTTCTTTTCTTGAATACGGCAGACCGACTCCTGCAAGTCCGCAAAAGTGTAACATAAGTATAATTGTTGATGAAGCGCTCGAAAATTTTACTGATCAATTAAAGAAAAAGAACATTAATGTTGAAAAAAGAATTTATGAAGAAACAATCCGTTTTGACAGAGGGCATCTTAAACAAATATTTATGAATATCATTACCAACAGTATTGAATTGATGAATAACGGGGGAAACATTATTATTGAATCGCAATCCGAAAGGAATAATTGGAAAATATCAATATCGGATAACGGTCCGGGAATATCTTACGAAGATATTTCTTCCATTTTTGAGCCGTTCTTTACAACAAAGAAAAATGGCACCGGCTTGGGATTGGCTGTCTGCAAAAAATTATGCTCGGAAAACAAAGCACAAATTACGGTCGAAAATAACAAAAGTGGGGGAACTAAATTTACCATAAGCGGAGTAATTGAAAATGCCGGAATTGATCACTAAGCAAAAAATTAACCGTGTGCTGGTTATTGAAGATAATGAAACAATGCGGCTCGGATTGGTTGAAAGTTTAAAACGCGGCGGATATAATGTTGCTGCTTTCGACAACGGACCCGATGCGGTAAAACATTTCAATGCTAACAAAGAACCTGCTGCGGTAGTCGACCTTAAAATGGAACCGATGGACGGCATTCAAATTCTTGAAGAAATAAAAAAGATAAATCCGAAGACAGAAGTGATTATGATCTCCGCGTACGGCTCGGTAGAAACAGCAGTAAAAGCAATGCAGCTCGGCGCATTCGACTTTTTAACAAAACCGTTTTCGCCCGATGAGTTAAGATTACGCGTAAAAAAAGTTTTTGAAAAAATTGCCGATGAGCAAAAAATTGAAAGCTTAATCGAACAAAACAGAATTTTATCGGAAGAACTGAAGACGCGTTACGGGGAAATGATTGGCACTTCGCAGTCAATGAAACAAATTTTTTCTTTGATTGAACAGATAGCCGATAAACAAAGCGCAGTTTTAATTCAGGGTGAAAGCGGCACGGGAAAAGAATTGGTCGCACGCGCTATTCATGAAAGAAGCCCCCGCTCACAAAATCCCTTTATAAAAATTAACTGCGGAGCATTAAACGACAACCTTCTCGAAAGTGAACTGTTTGGACATGAGCGCGGTGCTTTTACCGGCGCAGTTAAAAACAAAAAAGGAAGATTTGAACTCGCCGACAAAGGCACTTTGTTTCTTGATGAAATAGGTGATATTTCACAGGCAATGCAGGTTAAACTCCTTCGCGTTTTGCAGGACGGTGAATTTGAAAGAGTTGGCGGTGAAGAAACTCTGAGTACCGATGTTAGAATTATCTGCGCAACCAACCGCGACCTCCAAAAACTGATGATGGATGGAAAATTTAGAGAGGATCTCTATTATAGACTAAGTGTTATTCCAATTAATCTTCCGCCGCTGCGCGAACGCATAGATGATATTGTTGTTCTTGTGGAACATTTTCTTAAGAAGGTCGCCGGCAAGAATCATATTCCGGCAAAGAAAATCGATAAGGAAGGAATAAGACTTTTGATCGAATATCCGTGGCCCGGCAATATCCGTGAACTGGAGAATTTGATTGAACGCCTTTCGGTAATTTCCTCGGGGAAACAAATTGATGCTGAGTTAATAGCTTCACATCTGGGGAAATCGGTGAATTCAGCAAATGGCTACGAAAACCTTGCACTTGAGGAGGCAGTTTTTTCTTTTGAAAAAAAAATGATAGTTCAAGCAATGAAAAAAGCCGCAGGAGTTAAAAAACGCGCGGCGAAAATTTTAGGCATAAGTACGAGTGTGCTTTATTATAAGCTGGAAAAGTACGGGCTGCTGTAATAAAGAAATTGAAATAATCTGTGTAAATTATGTTTTATCGGTGTTATCTGTGTGCTATAAACGCTTTAATAGAACATAGACAGCATAGATTGGACCGATTATCACAGATGAAAAATAAAAGGAAATGGAAATGCAATTGAGAAATTTAAAATTCGTTATTTACTTGATAGTTGGTTTTATCGTTCTGTTTACAACGGCTTACTGTCAAAGTCTTTCTTCGCTTGAGAATAAATTACAGGAATTAAATCAACGATATTCCCGTCAAACGTCGGTATTGGATTCACTAAAAATTGTACTTGATAACCGTGCCAAACAAATTGATTCGGAAAAAAAGAAACCCGATTACGACGAAAGCAATATTAAAAAATTGATGTCTGCTTCAATTACAATTTCCAACAAAATTGATGTGCAGCAAAAAAAGGTAAACGGCACAGCAAACGAAATTGAAAAAACAAAAACCGAACTTGAGAAAAAATATACCGCCGTTATTGATTCGCTGTCCGAACTCGAAAGATCGGGAAAGTACAAAGGCGATAAAGATGAATTGAAGGCGCGCATACTTAACTTAACGGAAAAAAAAATATTAACAGCGCCGAAAATTTATTCGCTCTCTTTTAACCCGGAAAAAATTTTAGCGTTGAATCCGGCATCGGCAAAAACCGCAGAAGAAAAGAAGATTTACGGCGAATATCTTAAAGAAGCATTAGATGAAGTTGATTCCAAATTAAAAAAGGTAAAAAGTCTGCATGAAGAAGTAAACGGCATGATTTCGCTTCAGAAAAAGACAAAAAAGTTTTTGGAGGAAGTTGAATTCGGCTCGAATATTGATAGAACAGCACTTTCTTTGCGGGGGCAGAGAACCAACGCAGCGGCTTCACCCAGTTACAATGATGAAACTTATACTGAAAATGCGCGCAGCATCGCCTCTCAGATTCAAAGCTATATTTATATTCTTAAGCAGCTTGATTTTGATGTCCGTTCAAACGATGCAGCTAAATTTACTTTTGATTCTTCTGGAAAGAATATTTCCATGCAGGAATATTCCGAATTGTTAGGAGAAGTTGAAAAACGTCTTGCCGATTATCAAATTGTACTTGCAAATAAAATCGGCAATCATAAATGAATGACCCATTTCACCGGCACACAATTATTGCATTCTCTCTTGCATTCATAATATCATCTAATATAACGGCACAATTTACACTTCAGGGAAATCTGGAATCCGGAGTTTACAAGTCGACAGGGGATTTCCTTTCGAGGGAGAACGGCTTACTTTTTGCAGTAGAAGGAAAACTCGGCTATAAACTTAACGAAGAAAATACCGAAGCTTCTTTTGAATTGAGAGCACGTCCGGAATGGTACGGTTTAAATAAAAAATTGTTCTCTTTTAAATTCCGTTTGAACGGAGAACTTGTCCGCCGCGAGAAAAATCTTGACTGGGGGGTAAACGTAACGAGACACTTAAATCGAATCGCCGGCGGCAGTGTCGATATCGACTACGATATTTTTGCCGTACAGGCTAATGCAAATTTTTACTGGATTGAAAATATGCCGTTCTCTGCTGCGATTGGTTATGCGTATCAAAATATTGCCTCATCGTCGCCTTTGAATCATGACCTTATTTTGTGGGAAGTGAAACTGAACGATATTTTTAGTCCTTTTTTTAGAGCAGGTTACGGGCTCTACATCGAAAAATTTTTTGTTGAAGGGGAAACAATAGTTAACAATACTAACATAAACGAAACAAACACCGGCTATCGCGCCGGTTCGGAACTCGAATTAAATTACCTGAAAGATTTTGTTGTAAACTGCCAGTACAGACTCCTGTTTCTTTTTTCGGATGACTCAAAATTTACATCGAATGAACATTGGATTAGATTGATTGCCGGCAAAGTATTGTTTAAAAAAATATCGGCATTTTTATTAGTTGATTATTTTCTGCGCAGTATTAAAGAAGCGGAAGAGCCGGGCAGGATAAATATCCTTTACTCACCTTTTAATCTTGAAAACAATATAA
Source organism: Melioribacter roseus (assembly GCA_020722085.1). Classification (GTDB taxonomy): domain Bacteria; phylum Bacteroidota; class Ignavibacteria; order Ignavibacteriales; family Melioribacteraceae; genus Pyranulibacter. The sequence goes on along the minus strand of DYLN01000057.1, from coordinate 261 downwards.
GCCTTAAAATCGGTTATGAACCTTCGAATAACTTCGAGCTTTACTTAAAAAGCGGCTACTTCCGCAATGACTTCGTTTATAAAGATTACACATTTGAAGGATGGAATTTTTTGTTCGGGATAGGGATATCGCGTTAGGAAAGATGGAATTTTGTCAGTTGTCATTGGTCAACCGTTAATTGAACATTGATTATCGAGAATTTATTCATAGAAAGCAAAAATAATTTCCAATATTCAATTTTCAATTCTCAACTCTCAATAC
>DYLN01000198.1 GCA_020722085.1 Melioribacter roseus | reverse complement strand
AGATGCAAACGGAGTAGAACAAATTGACATCGAAGCCTTCAATGATCTTAAACTAAAAATTGAACTAATTGCAAAGTACAAAGAACTACTAAAAGAAGGGAAAATTCAAGTCAATTTGACAGACAACCCCTCATTCACAGAAGCTAAAAAAAGATTCGATGACAGCCTCAAAATATACAAACAAAGCCAATCCCGGCTAATTGGATCCGGTCCGGCACAATGGTTTGAGGATTTATCAAATGCCACTATATACAAATGGCTTCCGGAAGCAAGAACCAAAGGAACAATAATACCCCTTATACACAAGATATATTCAACGGTAACCAAAACAGTAGATCAAATTCAACACCAACTGCTTCTTTATAGAAACAACCTAAAGAATGTCTATTCTCTAAATTTTTTAGATAATTTTACACTTCTAGATTTCAACTCCGATAAAATATCACCAATTGATAAAGAATTGACTTCCCCCTCTTGGGAAGAAATAGCCAAATCTAACAAATCCATAGTTATCCCGGAAAATAAAATTGATACTCTACAAAAAATGCAAGGTAGAAACTTACCACAAAAAACCAGACAAAAAAGAAAACTTTTCCCAGTTGAAGTAGTTACAGCATTAGGGTTTAGTACTCAAGAAAGACAAGAAGGGAAAAAACTGGTAAGAGAATATCTTGAAGCAAGAAAATCCGGAAAGGACACATCAAAATACGAAGAAATAGCTCTAAATTACTTGGTTAAACTAGAATCAATGCACCAACAAATGCATCAAAAATCATTAGAAGACAAAAAAGAAAGTATACTTAGATATTACAATACCAACAGCCTAGACAATATTCCTACAGAAAAAGCCGAAGACTTAGTTTTGGTAAGAGCTATGAGTGACGACGAACTTATTGGGATGAATAAAGATGGAGATGTCGTCATCCAACACGCATTTCTAGGCCAACCGCAAAAAGATAGCCAGACACTCTTGAGAACATCAAAACACTTCTCAATAAATGGTGTTGTTAAACCTGTTAGTGCCCCCACACTTGATGGTACAGCAATCTTTGACTGGTCATCTCAAGAGGTTATAATTGCAACTCCATTCAATGAATTTGTCAGCATAAACGGCCCTCCAAATACATTTATGGTGCAGGATACTTTCTGGACACCCGGACCATATGACGATCTTGTATTACCAAAAGGCAGTGTAATTATAATCAAAAAAGACAGCCCATTAATTAGTACTTATTCTAATTTACCGGGAATGGTAATAATAGAATCCGATGATCCTTTTTCAGACACAGATCGCATAATTAAAGAGTTAGGATACATATACAAAGCACAAAGAACAGAAAATTCCAAAATAGAAATTCCAAGTGATGAATTTAAAAACGAAGCCGTGTTCGCATTAAAAACAGGATCTAACTACGTTCAGCATTTCTATAGCACTTCCTCTAGAAATGAACAAGAATATTACAGCTTAATACATGATGCTGACAGATCTCAAGAACTAATTGAAAAATGGAAAAATGGGAATATTACAAATAATGAAAAATTACTTCTTATAAGTAATTTGCTTGCATACAACTTTTTTGGGTTCGGTAATGAAGAAATGGAAAAACCAACATTAATAAGTGAAAAGTATTTTAAAAACATTAAATTAGATGAAAAAGGAGAGATAATAAAAAGTTTCAGTTATCTTCCAAATTACTTAAAAGAAGAGCAATTAAATTTCTTAAGTAGGCTACTTTCCAAAAAAACAGTCAACTTCGGGAATTTTTTTGACAATGAAAATGTATTTAGAATTATCAAACATAGAATGGTTGAAAATTCCATCTATGGGCCATCTCTCGCATCAATGCTTCCATTAATAACGCCTCCTGAATTATTAGGCCTAGACGCAGACGAAATATCAGAATTAAGAGATAATGTAAACAAAAACACTAAAATAATAATTCCAAATACCGATGCAATTGATAAGACCCAAGCAAAATAAACGAGGCGGCGACTGAAATACTTACCTTGCACTTAGAATACCCACAACTTGACGCTTTTCAACTGCTCGAAAAGATAAACAGAAAAGAATTGGAGAAAGTACATTATCGAGACATAGTTACCAAACTTTTAGCTCTTATGACAGCTACCGCAGGAGATAAAGATCCGGTAACTATAGAAAAAATGGCGCAATACCACTTTAACAACAAAGACGGTACAGAACTATTAATGCTAGCTATGGAGATAAAAAGAAAAACACCACCAAATCTAAAAAATCAAGTGGATAGAATATTAGAGGAGTTTATAGGACTATAATTAAAAAAAGAAAATCAGCTACCACATTTTGTAGGTAACTGTTACAACAGAAGTCATTTTGAAAGAATCTGAAACAATCGGCGCCTCTTGCTTTTCGTTTGCTGTTCCCATTACTTCCCTTTTGGTTGTAACACTTTCAGGACTGGAAACCGCAACCGAAACAGCCACTCTTCTCTTTAAAAATTTAAGATGCTTCTTCCCTATCGCCGAAGCCTTACTATCTGCATCCTTCAGAGCCAATTGATACGCCTGACTTTCAAGATCTTTAGTGTTTTCAACCAATAAGACAGGCTGGGAAACATAAGAGGCGCCTTCACCATACAGAGCCGAAACAAAAGAAGAAACTTGAGTGTAATCGTTAAGTTTGACATCTACAGCCATACTGGCAGCATATTGATTCAAGTTTTGAGACAAAGCTGGTGGAATAACAGACACCTGGCTTTCAGTTATATTGCTGTCTGAGACATTAAAACTATTCAATATCTTACTTCTTAGTAAGTTTTGTTTGACGCCAACTTTTGATATAGCATCCCCCACAGTAGCACCTACATCAGTCACAAGATAGGAAATCCTTGCTTTTTCCGGAACGGCTGAAACTTCGCTAGTTCCTGTGATTGTTACAACAAGCGGATTAAAATACCAAAAGGCAAAAGCAAGAAGAAAAATAACAAAAAGAGCCATAAGAAATTTCTTATCTGAGAAACTTTTTAGAAAATCTCTACCCTCACCCACGGAAGTAATTCTAATCATTACTTTAATAATTATACAGAAAAAGCATTAAGTCAATAACTAATTTTCATTCTTATTTAGAACAAAATTAGAACAGAGAACAGGGTTAGAACAAAGAACAAGGATTGGTAGCAAGTATCTGGTAGCAGATATAAAGGA
>DYLN01000197.1 GCA_020722085.1 Melioribacter roseus | reverse complement strand
TTTCGAATCCTATTGCATAATTTGGGATATATGTTTTTTGTATATTTTTTATACAGGACAATAATCTTGGTACTTATGCAAAATCAAGATTTCATTTTCTAATCAATTGAAAAACCTGTCTAATATTAATTGCACTCTGGCAAAAGTTATTAGTCTTTCCCCTTAACCTGTAAATACCAGTCACTTGACTGCTCCAACATTTTATTTAGTCTATTTACCAATGTATGCGGATCATCCAGACTCCCTTCCAGCAAAAGAGCAGATTCAAATAATTGCTCGGTGACGTTAACAATAAATTCATCATTAGAGTTCGTCTTGAACAACTGCAAAAGATTCCTAATCAATTTATGATCTGGATTAATCTCCAGAATTTTTTTCTGCGGTTCAACTTGTTTATTTGTCATTTTTAGGATTTTGCTCATCGCAGAAGAAAACCCTTCATCTTTGCTTACGAGACACGATGCACTACTTTTAAGCCTTTGAGATTCCTTCACATCTTCTACTTTATCGCCTAATATTTTTTTCATTTTTGTAAGCAGACTGCTGAAATGTTTTTTATCATCGCCCGTCAATTTTTCAAACTCCGCCTTATCGGTCCGACTCTCAAATTTTTCTAAAGTTGAGGGCTGAATTGATTCTACCGATTTAAATTCATACTCCTTGTATTTTCTCAAAGAACTGAGAATAATTTCATCAATAGGATCATAGAGATACAAAACTTCAAGCTCCTTATCCTTAAACAATTCCAGATGCGGATCAAGTTCTATACCTTCTCTGCTGCTTCCCGTTAAATAATAAATTTCCTTCTGTCCCGTTTTCATTCTTGATACGTACTCAGCTAAGGAAGTTACATCTTCCTTATTTGAATTGAAGGAGGAATTAAACCTTATCAGCTCAAGATACTTTTCGTTATTTGTAAAATCAGTATAGCCGAGTTTGAAAATTCTGCCGTGCTCATTCCAGAAGTTTGTATAATCGGTTAAAGAAGATTTTGCTGTTTCTTGGAGAAAATTTAAAACCTGAGAAGTTATATTCTGAGATATTTTTGTAAAGATTACGTTTTCCTGCAATGTCTCCCGCGAAATGTTTAATGGAAGGTCTTCGGAATCAACAACTCCCTTCACAAAACTCATATATTCCGGAAGAAGATCTTTATTTTTATGCTGTATTAATACTCTTCGCACATATAAATCCAACCCGTAATTTTCCCTATCGAACCAGAAAAACTCGCTACTCTTTTTGGGTATGAATAACAGCGAGTTAAATTGAATTGGGGCATCAACAGATTTATGAATTACAAAAAGAGGATCTTCGTTGTCGTAGGATAAAAATTTATAAAATTCGTTATACTGTTCTTTCGTGATAGAACTTTTCGGTTCACGCCATATTGCTGAAATAGTATTTATTTTTTCTTTTTCAAGATAAATAGGGAATGAAATAAAACTTGAGTGTTTTTTTATTGTCTGCTCTAGTTTATACCTTTCACAAAATTCAGCAGCATCATCCTTCAGAAAAATTTCTATCGCCGTCCCTCTTGGAATTTTTTCATCTATTTCTTTGATTTCATACTCGCCAAGTCCATCAGATTTCCACTCAACGGCTTTTGCTTCTGGTAAATAAGACCTTGATTTGATTATTGCTTCTTTAGCTACCATAAAGACAGAATAGAATCCGACACCAAATTTTCCTATTATATTATTTGCGGAAGTGTTATTTTCTTTAAGAAGTTTTAAGAATTCGGATGTACCTGACTTTGCAATTGTACCGATATTGGAAATTACTTCGTCTTTAGTCATTCCAATTCCGGTATCTTTTATTGTCAATGTTTTTCTGTTTTTATCAAAATCAATATGAATCTCGAGCGGGAGTTCTTTCTCATAAATGTCCCCGCCTTTATTCAATTGAAACCGGAGTTTATCGAGAGCGTCTGATGCATTTGAAATTAATTCTCTTAAAAATATTTCGCGGCTTGTGTAAAGGGAATGAACTAGTATGTCAAGCAGTTGTTTGATCTCCGCTTTAAATTCAAATCTGCCTGTGGCTGTTGAAGTTTCATTCATAAGTTCTCCAGGGTAAAAAAAATTATTCAATAAGTAAAAATAAAAAATGCAGCACAGATTATCCGGCTTTGTCCCGACAAACTGCATCGGGACTCCGCCATAACTGAATAATCTGTGCCAAGAATCGAAAGATTAATTAATCTTAATCGGGATTTCTTTTGGCTTGGCTTCTTCAGCTTTTGGAATTGAAATTGTAAGCTGCCCTTCTTTGAATTCTGCCGTAATTTGATCTTCCTTTATTTTTTCCGGAAGGTCAAAGGAACGATAGAATTTTCCATACATTCTCTCAACCCTATGATATTTGTGGTTGCCGGTTTCTTTTTCTTGTTTCCTTTCACCAGTAATTGTTAATCTTCCATCGCTGTATGAAATCTTGACCTCGTCCTTCTTTACGCCTGGCAAATCGAGTCTTAGTTTATAAGTATCATCATCTTCGTAAATATCAGATAACGGCGACCACACGGCATTATCAAGATTTTCATCAGTACCTTGGGCTATGTTGAAACCAAACCGACTGTCAAAATCTCTGAAGAGACGATTGAACTCACGTTCAATTTCAATTAAGTCTCTCATCGGGTTCCATCTTACGAGTGACATATTAACCTCCTTTTTTAATTTTACGCTTATGACTATCAAACAAACGTGCCAAATTGTAATTAATACCGTAACTTATTTTGTCTCAACAACTTGAGGACAAAAATTTATTTTTATCATGGATTTGATTTTTCGGCAGGCAATAAGACAAGAATTCAACACTGCGACATTTAGTTAAATCATTTAAGACAATTTTTCATAATTTGAAATTCAATTAAAAATTTAAAATTCTAAATTCAAAATTAAATTTAGAATTTGAAATTAAAAATTTGAAATTTCATAAGGGATTAGCAGAAAAAAGAAAGGGTGAAAAATTACAATGCTGTGAATAACTTATCAATTTCGATTTTCAATTCGGTTAAAACCTTGGAACTAACAGTGCCGGAAATTCGTGCTCTGGAAAAAGGGATAAAAGTTTTATTAACATTTTCATAAATCTCAACAGTTTTCCCTTCCGGGTCAACAACCCAAAATTCTTTAACCCCGGTTTCTTCGTAAATATTCTTTTTGTGTATAAGGTCATAATATGCAGTTGAATGAGAAAGAACTTC
>DYLN01000056.1 GCA_020722085.1 Melioribacter roseus | reverse complement strand
AAAAGAAATAGGAAGTAATTTTCTTCAATTTATTCCAATTGTTGAAAGAAAAGCAGCAGTAAAAAATGAAAAAGATTTGAAACTAATTTCTCCTGACTACAACGGCACAGCGGAAGTAACGGATTGGTCGGTTGAACCGCTTCAATATGGAAAATTTTTAACGGCAATTTTTGATGAATGGGTGAAAAAGGATGTCGGACAATATTTCGTGCAAATTTTTGACGTTGCTTTGGAAAGCTGGTATGGTATGCCGCAGTCGCTTTGTGTGTTTAGAGAAACCTGTGGAACAGCACTGGCTATAGAGCACAACGGCGATTTGTTCTCGTGTGACCATTATGTTTATCCCGAAAACAAACTTGGAAATATTATTGAAACTGCTTTGGAAACTCTTGTTGACTCTTCCCAGCAAAAACAATTCGGAATGAACAAAAGAGACACTCTCCCTAAATATTGTTGCGAGTGTGAAGTGAGGTTTGCCTGCAACGGAGAGTGCCCGAAACACCGGTTTATTAAAACTCCGGAAGGTGAGTATGGATTAAATTATTTATGTGCGGGGTATAAATTATTTTTTAATCATGTAGCTCCGTATATGAGATTTATGGCAAATGAATTGAGAAACAACCGACCTCCCGCAAATGTAATGAAATGGGCAATTGAAAAGGAAAAAGGATTCCCATCCTACAATGTTGGAAGAAACGATGATTGTCCGTGCGGCAGCGGTAAGAAATACAAAAAATGCTGTGGAGAGATTCTGACAAAATAATTTTCAAAATATTTTTCCCTCTCTTTTTATTTTCACAACTTAGAATTGCGGGTTGTAATATAGTTTTAAACTTTATTTGTAACTTATAAAAACAGGCAAAAAAGTGGATTTAGTAAAGTGGGGAATAATTGGCTGCGGTAATGTAACTGAAATAAAAAGTGGTCCTGCTTTTCAGAAAGCGGCGAATTCTAAATTAGTGGCAGTTATGCGCAGAAATGCAGAACGTGCACAAAATTACGCGCAACGGCATAATGTTCCCAAATGGTATGATGATGCTGAAAAGTTAATTCATGATCCGGATGTAAATGCGATTTATATTGCTACGCCTCCGTCAACTCATAAATTTTACACACTAAAGGCAGCTCAAGCTGGTAAACCTATTTATGTCGAAAAACCTATGGCTCTGAATTATGCTGAATGTGAAGAAATGATCAGTGCGTGCCGGAATGTCGGCGTGCCTTTGTTTGTGGCATATTATAGACGCGCCTTGCCTAGGTTTTTGAAAGTGAAATCTCTTATAGATGATGGTAAAATTGGAAAAGTCCTTTCGGTAAATATGCAGCTTCGTCAGCCTTCAAAACAAGTAGATAAAGATCCCAGCAACTGGCGGGTTAATCCAAAAATAGCCGGGTGCGGGTACTTTTGTGATCTTGGTTCGCACATGATTGATTTAATTCAATATCAGTTGGGTAAAATTAAATCGGTGAAGGGATTCGCATTGAATCAATGCGGCAATTATGAAACTGAAGATATTGTTAATGCCGTATTTGAATTTGAAAACGGCGTGGTTGGGACGGGCAGTTGGTGCTTCAATGCATTTGAGAATTTTGACAGCACCGAGATAATTGGTACAGAAGGAAAAATAGTTTATTCGATGTTTGCAGATGCACCTGTGACTTTTATTAATAAAAATGAAACAGAGAATTACTTCATTGAACATCCGGCACACATTCAGCAGCCGCTGATTCAAAATATTGTTGATGAACTGTTAGGCAGAGGGAAAAGTCCAAGCACCGGCTTTACCGGCTCTTTGACAAATTTGGTGATCGATAAAATCCTTGGAAGAATTTAACACTTTATAAATGAGTCCACTGATTATTGCCAAGCCGGTTAAAAAATATTTATTTACTGCCGAATCATTGACATATTCAATAATTTTTAGCATTTTAACTTAATCGATAAAGTAACCGTTAGAAATAGAAATTTTGAAAAAATTCTTAAATAAGGGTAGTTTCATAAAGATTAACTTCCGCAAATGGAGTAGCTATGGAGCCAAACAGACCTAGTAAATTCGGTATCGAAGTTGGTTGCGTTCCAAAAGAATGGGATAGTGCCGGTATTATTCATAAAAATGCAATGGTCAGCGTTGTTGGAAATTGGACACAACACGGCGCTAATTCAAGAATTGGGTTGGCAATTTTAGGTCCTAAAGGGATGCTTATATGAAGGATAATGTTGGTTGTGACCTTTTGGGAAATCCATTACCGCAAACTTACGGGAAAGTTAATATACTTAAAGACAAACCTTCATGGCCCGGTAGGTTAACGGTTTTACCTTCCGATAAAGTAGTTGATTATGTTTTGAAACATGCAGGAGCCCGACCAAAAGATAGAGACGATGTTGACAAACGAATCATTTCCGATTTCATTAATAGGAAAAGTAGATTTATTAATCGTCAGGATGAAGTCGGCGGACATCCTAAAGTCAAAATGGTCTATCGTTCTTTGAATGTACCGGATAAAAATATTGATAAATGGCTTGAAGGATTTTCCAAATCGCTTGAATAAAAAATTACAGCAACAATTATGGATAACTATAAATCAATTTTGAAAGGTATAAAATGAAAAAATGGATCGTTTCACTTATTGCTATTTCTTTTTTAGTAATTCTCTCTTGTATAATATTAAAAAAAGGAACAGGTGCTTCAATAAGTACTACAGGCAGCAATAGAGATGTAAATATTGTTTTTAATAGTCCCGGATTAAAAACCAATCTGGAAATTTTACCCGGTAGCGATTCTAAAAAAGGGAGTATTTTTTTCGAGACGAGTAATGGTAAAACATGGTTACGTAATAAGCCAAATAATTTGGAAAAGTCTGATAAGGAAATAAAAGCATCTTGGATTCTGGGAAATAGAACAGTAACTATATCGGTAATAAATAATCAAAATAATTTTGATGTTAAATTTAAAGCAAAGCCCGATGATGATATTGTTAAATGGGGTTTTAATTTGAATGCGGATAAAGATGAATATTTTACCGGGTTATTTGAAAGAACGGTAGATGGTGATCAAAAAGAATCATGGAAAAAGGGAATTACAGCGGGCATGAATTTGCATGGGCAAGCGGTCGACATGATAATTAAACCCACATTATCGCTCTACTCACCATTTTATTATTCATCGAAAGGTTATGGCCTTTTTGTAAAAGGTACGTGGCCGGGGCATTATGATATTTGCAAAGAAGTTGAAAACCTTGTGCAAATTGAATTTGAAGGACCCTCGCTTGAGTTTGTTATTTATACCTCTAATGATCCGGCGGAAATTATTAAAGAGCATTCATTAAATGTTGGCCCTACAATACTTCCTCCCAAATGGGCGTTCATGCCGTGGAGATGGAGGGATAATCATACAAACAATAAAATGTATTATGATAGTACAAAAGTTAATTCTCCTTACAATAGTATGGTTGCGGAAGATATTTTGATGATGAAAGCTTTGGATATTCCATGTGGAGTATATTGGATTGATAGACCCTGGGCTGTTGGATATATGGGATACGAAAATTTTGATTGGGATAGAAAACGCATTCCAAATCCCGAAAGAATGATAAAATGGCTGGAGAAAAAAGATATTCGTTTTGCTTTATGGATTGGACCATGGGTAGTGGGAAAAATGGCCGAAACGGCAAAAGAAAAAGGTTATAATCTTCCTTCATATAAAGGTGAAAAACGCGTACTTCTTGATTTTACAAATCCGGCTGCAGTCAAATGGTGGCAGGAAGAAGGATTAGCCAAGGTTCTTAAAATTGGCGTTAAAGGATTTAAACTTGATCGTGGCGAAGAAATAGTTCCGGAAACACGCGACATAAAGACTTTCGACGGAAGAACCGCAAGAGAAAATAGAAATGATTATGTAGTTCAATATCTAAGAGCTGTAAATGAAATAACAAGAAAGTTCAATGGCGACGACTTCGTTTTATTTTCTCGTTCGGGATATATCGGTAGTTCCCGCTATGGAATGTTTTGGGGTGGGGATATTGGCTCGTCCCAAGAAGCGTTACGATGTGCAATAATTGCTTTGCAGAGGTCTTCCGTAATGGGATATCCAATTTGGGGGTCGGATACCGGTGGTTATTGGGGCGGAGATTTAGACAGAGAAGTTTTAGCGAGGTGGCTTGCATTCAGTTGCTTTTCTCCTCTGATGGAAGTGGGTCCAACAGAAGATCGTGGATTGTGGGATATGAAAAAAGAACCCCACTACGATTCCGAGGTACTTGCAATTTGGAGGACTTATGCAAAAATTCATACAAAATTGCTTGACTATTCATATAAGCTTGCGAAAGAAGCGCATGAAAGCGGAATGCCAATTGTGAGACCTTTGTTTTTGGTTTCTCCCAATGAAAATAAAGCATTGGAAAATTGGCAAACATATCTATACGGCCCCGATATTCTTGTTGCACCAATTTGGCAAAAAGGACAAACTATGCAAAAAGTTTATCTGCCTGAAGGAAATGAATGGTACGATGCATGGGAACCGGATAAAGTTTATCAGGGAGGTCAGTTAATAAATATAAATGTTCCTCTTTTTAAAATTCCTATCTTCATTAAAAAAGGATCAAAAATTAACCTGGGTGATCTGAATAGATTATATAAAGAATCGTTAAAAATTGTTAGTGTTAAACCGGATTTATATAAGTTGCAAAAAGAAGAACAATGGTAGCTTCCTATTATTCAAATTAACAAAGGATATTACCGATGAAGAAAGTAAAAGAAGAATTATTTTTGTTTTCGATTACCGGAATAATTTTTTTTATCGATTAGTTGCTCACAGATTTCAACAAGAGATAACATTAAAGACAATCTCACAATATGGCCTACCGGCTTTTCGCCGCAAGAAATCGGTAAACGTGTTGCGGAAAGATTTGTTGTTGGTCCCCACACAAATTTTGCAAGAACAACACATCCCAAATATATAACATATCCCGAGTCATGCACCTGATACGGTGTATTGACTTTTGCCGAATTAAGCGGAGATAAAGATTTGAATCGCTTTTAACAACGAATGAATCTGATATGATTCCACCGGCGGACCATGTCGATCGTTCTGTTTTTGGAATCGTTCCGTTACAAATAGACATGATTAACGGCGATGAAAGATGTTTGAATCTTGGAATATCTATGGCAGATAAACAATAGCAGAATCCCGAACCAAATGGATTAAGTTCTCAAACGAGACTTTGGATTGACGATATGTATATGATAACGTTGTTGCAAATGCAAGCATTTCGAGCTACCAAAGAGAAAAAATATTTGGATAGAGCTGCTCTTGAAATGTCGATATATCTGGATACACTTCAGTAGTTCAATGGATTATTTTTCCACGCGCCCGATGTGCCTTTCTCTGGGGGAGAGGTAATGGATGGGTTGCAGCAGGTATGGTTGAATTATTAAGAAATTTGCCGAAAGATAATCCGCAGTGGGAACGCATAATGAATGGATATAGAAAAATGATGGCAACACTTCTTCATTATCAGGATGAAAATGGTATGTGGCATCAGTTGATTGATAAACAAGATGTTTGGCCCGAGACATCATGCACTGCAATGTTTACATTTGCTATGATAACTGGTGTTAAATACTGTTGGCTTAGCAAAGAGTATGGAATTGCAGCAAAGAAAGGATGGTTCGGCTTAACAAAATATATCGATGAAAACGCAAATGTTCATGAAGTGTGTGAAGGGACAAATAAAAAAAATGATCTTCATTATTATCTGAATAGACGAAGAAGAACCGGGGACTTACATGGTCAGGCGCCGGTGTTATGGTGCGCTTCAGCGCTACTAAGATGATTTTTTATAAATAAGTTAAGTAAAAGACTATTAAAAATATATTTATTAGCTCAAAAATCATTGACATATTCAATAATTTTTAGCATCTTAACTTAATCGATAAAGTAACCGTTAGAAATAGAAATTTTGAAAAAATTCTTAAATAAGGGTAGTTTCATAAAGATTAACTTCCGCAAATGGAGTAGCTATGGAGCCAAATAGACCTAAAGTAGGAAATTACAGATGGACTATTGTAGCACTTGTGTTTTTAGCAACAACGATAAACTATATAGACAGACAGGTCATCGGAATTCTTGCACCTTTACTTGAAAAGGAAATAGGGTGGAGTGAAATAGATTACGGATATATAGTTACAGCATTTCAGGCTGCCTACGCTATAGGTCTTCTGGTTGTGGGAAGAACAATTGACAAAGTCGGGACAAAAATAGGCTATGCGATTGCTTTAACTGGGTGGAGTTTTGCTGCTATGGGTCATGCTCTTGCAAAGAGTGTAATTGGTTTTGGGACAGCTCGTTTTTCATTAGGACTTTTTGAAGCCGGCAATTTCCCAGCTGCTATAAAAACTGTAGCGGAATGGTTTCCCAAAAAAGAAAGAGCTTTGGCAACCGGTATTTTTAATGCAGGCTCTAATGTTGGGGCTGTAATTGCACCGCTTGCAGTTCCCTGGATTGCATTAACATTGGGCTGGCAGGAAGCATTTATTTTCACCGGTTTAATCGGTTTATTATGGCTGCTGCTGTGGTATTGGTTTTATGAAAAACCCGAGAAACACAAAAAACTTTCAAAAGCAGAATTGGAATATATTCAGTCCGACCCGCCGGATACACCGGTGAAAATTCCGTGGATAAGTTTAATTAAGTACAAACAAACGTGGGCTTTTGCTATAGCCAAATTTTTAACCGATCCTATTTGGTGGTTCTATCTTTACTGGGTTCCTAAGTTCCTTAATTCTAATTACGGAATAACACTTGATAAAATCGGACCTCCTTTAATCGTTATTTATGTTATGGCTGATGTAGGAAGTATCGGAGGTGGATGGCTGTCTTCTTTCTTTATTAAAAGAGGATGGACGATTAACAGAGGAAGAAAATTAGCAATGCTTATCTGTGCAATTGCTGTTGTGCCGATAATTCTTGCATCTCAGGTTTCAGGTGTATGGGAATCGGTTGCGCTGTTAAGTCTTGCTACTGCTGCTCATCAGGGCTGGTCGGCTAATTTGTTTACTTCAGCATCAGATATGTTTCCGCGAAAAGCGGTTGCTTCTGTTGTAGGATTTGGCGGGATGACGGGTGCAATCGGTGGTATGTTAATTGCAACGGCAGCAGGTTTTATACTGCAAATTACGGGCCATTATTTGTTTTTATTTATCATCTGCGGTTCGGTTTATTTAATTGCTTTTGGTGTTTTTAATCTGCTGGCTCCTAAACTGGAAACAATAAAATTATCCGAAATAAATTAAAAATGAAATTACATGGTGCCTCCCATGAATAATTAGAGGATGGCTATAAAAAAGTTAGTGCTCATTTTAGCCGTTCTTGTTTTTGATATGGCATTAAAAAGTTATGAGCATAATTAATGTATTAACAAATATTTATAGCGGAGATTACTTTGGAGAAATATAATTTACATCCCGATAGGTTTTTTGATCCCGACGCTTCTACAAGAAAATATGCGAGAGATATTTATGAAAGTATCAAAGATTTGCCTATCATAAGTCCGCATGGGCATGTTGATCCGTCATTGTTTGCAGAGAACAAACCTTTTCTAAACCCTGCTGAACTTTTTATAATTCCCGATCATTACATATTCAGAATGCTCTATTCGCAAGGCATAACAATGGAGTCGATGGGTATACCAACAACCGTAAAAACAAACAAAAGCGAAACAGACCCAAAGAAAATCTGGAAAATCTTTGCTGAAAATTATTATCTGTTTAACGGCACTCCCTCAGGCGTATGGCTCGATTATGAATTTAATATTGTATTCGGTATTAAAGAAAAACCTTGTGCTGAAAATGCACTTAAAATTTATGATGAGTTAAACGAAAAAATAAATTCGGCGGAATTTTTACCCCGTACTTTGTTCGAAAAATTTAACATAGAAGTTCTATCTACCACGGATTCGGCTGCCGACCCGCTTGAGTATCATCGGAAAATTAAACAATCCAGCTGGAAAGGCAGAGTGATTCCTTGTTTTAGACCTGACGGACTGACCGACCTTTCACGGAAAGATTGGAAAGATAATCTTGAATTATTGCGTAAAGTGAGCGGCAGAGAAATAAATTCTTTCGATGAATTTATAGAGGTTCTGCGGGAGAGAAGAAAATTTTTTAAAAGCATGGGTGCAACTTCTACCGATCATGGAGTTTTTTCCCCTTACACACATGAGCTGAAATCCGATGAAGCGGAAAATATTTTTCAGCGTGCATTGAAAAGGAAAAGCACCAAAGAAGACGCAAGGTTATTTACTGCACACATGCTGATGGAAATGGCGCGTATGAGTTTGGACGACGGACTAACCATGCAGATTCACCCTGGCGCTTTCAGGAATCATAACGATATTATTTTTGAAAAATACGGCGCCGATAAAGGAGCCGATATTCCGGCAGCAACCGAGTACACGTGTAATCTGAAAGAACTGCTAAATAAATACGGCAATGAAAAATCTCTTACAATTATTCTCTTTACTCTCGATGAAAGTACATACACGAGAGAATTGGCTCCGCTTGCCGGTCATTATCCGGCTCTGAAGCTGGGACCGCCGTGGTGGTTCCATGACAGCATTGAGGGAATGACCCGGTATAGGCATATGGTTACTGAGACAGCAGGTTTTTATAATACTGTTGGATTTAATGACGATACGCGTGCCTTTGTTTCTATACCAGCAAGGCATGATCTTGCCAGAAGAATCGATTCCAATTTTTTAGCTGGATTGGTTGTAAGACATATTATTTCTTTGCAAGAAGCAATGATAATTGCAAAGGATTTGACATATAACTTAGTTAAAAAGGCTTATAAACTTTAGTGAAGATATGACTATACAAATCATAAAAGAAAAGATAAAAAAAGGACGTCAGCCGGAAAATCAAGTATTTGAGTTTGATATTAACAAGAAAACCAGAATAAATGTTTATCCTAATTCTATTATAGATAAAGGAGAACAAATATTTTTTATAGGCAGAGAGGGAACTGAGAAATCTTTATATATTCTCTCAAAGAACCCCGATTCCGAATTACTTAAAAAATTTGACGGAATAGAATTAAATATCAACGGTGATTCAGCTTTTGAATTATTAAAGAAATGCAGCATGAACACGAAAAACAGACTCGCTGTCCAGGAAATATTTGATTTTACACGGCCGCGTGTCCTCGGATTGGTTAACTCTTTCGGTTTTGGAGATAGACTTGGATTAGCTAATCCTGCTCATATTAGATCACTTTCGATAAGTAATTTTAAACCGATACTTGCGCAGCAGTCCGTTCGTGAATTGACCAGAACCCAAAGAAAACCTGACGATGTAATGGATGCTGCGGTCTATGCAATATTGCAGGAAGGCTATAAAGATGGTTTTGGCGCAGATGCCGATCATCTGAAAACAGCCGACGATATCGACCTACTGTTTGAAGCCGGCTACACAATGTTTACTTTTGATCCAGGTGAACATGTTGATAACAGCACAAATTTTTACGATGCCGCCGAATTAAAGAAAAAAGTCTCAGAGCTGAATTGGAATGAGTTAAATGACAATATCAAACAAGCCCAAGTTCGATACGTGAACAAAGAATTTAAAATCTCAGGCGATTTTGTCTTGAAACCTTCCGAAGCGGATTTCCTGAAAGCTTATGCAAAATACGGGAAGGCAATTATTCACATAAAAAAAATGTATGACCACCTTCTTTCGCTAACCTCCAAAGACAAATTCGAAGTTGAAGTATCCGTAGACGAAACGGAATCCGTTACTACTTTGTTTGAACATTTCTTCATTGCAAACGAATTGAAGCGTTTGGGCGTTTCATTTATAAGTCTTGCACCGAGGTTTATAGGTGATTTTGAAAAAGGAATTGATTACAAAGGTGATTTGAATTTATTCAAGAATGAATACGAAAAACATCTTGCAATTACAAAATATTTCGGTAATTATAAAATTAGCCTCCATTCTGGCAGCGATAAGTTTTCTGTCTACAAGGTAATCGGCTCGTTGAAAGAAGCATACACCCACGTTAAAACAGCAGGCACCAGTTATCTGGAAGCGTTGAAAGTAACTGCCCTTAAAGAGCCGGCTTTGTTCAGAGAAATTCTTGATTTTGCATGCGGATTGTATGAGACTGAAAAAAAATCGTATCATGTTTCAGCAGATTTAAGCAAAATAAAACCTTCCGGCAAATATTCCGAAAAACAACTGGTTGATTTATTTAATGATAATAATACAAGACAAATTCTTCATGTTACCTATGGCAGAGTTTTAACGGATAAAAATCAGTCGGGCAATTATATTTTTAAGGATAGAATTATAAATTGCCTTAAAGAAAATGAAGATGTTTATTATCAAATTATAACTAAACATTTCCATAAACATTTAGAACCTTTTAATTAAGATGAACAAAGAAACAATTGTAAACGAAGTAATCAGCCGCAAGGCGGTTGCGGTTTTGAGAATCAAAGAAGCCGGCAAGCTTAAAAAAGTTATCGATGCAATTTATGAAGGCGGTATTTCCGTGGTCGAAATTACAATGACTGTCCCGAATGCAATTCGGTTGATTGAAAAAATGTCGGGCGAATTGAGCAAAAATATTTTGTTTGGAGTTGGTTCGGTTCTCGACTCCAGAACTGCTGAAGATGCAGTTAAAGCCGGCGCAAAATATGTTGTAAGTCCTGTTTTGAAAAAAGAAATAATAGAAACTGCTCACAGGCTTGATGTGCCGGCAATGCCCGGATGTTTTACACCGACGGAAATTCAAACTGCTTATGAATCCGGTGCAGATATAATAAAAGTGTTTCCGGCTGATATACTTGGCATGGCTTTTTTCAAAGGCGTATTGGCGCCGATGCCCCATTTAAAATTAATGCCTACGGGCGGAGTTACTCTGATAAATGCTGGTGACTGGATAAAATCAGGCGCATGTGCCGTTGGTATCGGTTCAGCATTGCTTGATGAGGAAGCAATTAAAAATGAAAATTATTCTAAGATTTCAGACAATGCCCGTATGATTATGAAAAGTATTGCGAGTGTAATAAATGGCGGAAAATAAAATAATTTGTTCTTTCGACGACATTAAAGAAAAAGTATGCGTTTTAACCGGTGGCTGTGGGGTATTTGGGAATTATTTTGCGCAGGGTTTGGCGGCTGCAGGAGCTAAAGTAGCTATCCTTGATTATAAACAAGACAGATGCGAAGAATGCGCTCGGTTTATTTCAAGAAAAGCCGGTAAACCTGTTTTCTGTTTCGTCGCAAATGTGCTGAATGCTGAAAGCCTTTTGCGGGCAAAGGAAAAGATTAATTCGGAATTAGGCAAAATTGATGTACTGATCAATGCTGCGGGCGGCAATTCGCCTTCGGCTACTACTGCGGAGGAATTTATAACATCGGAAAACATGAACGACCTCACTAAGTCTTTTTTCGGGCTGGATATTGAAGCGTTCCGCAGTGTGTTTGATTTGAATTTTTTAGGGACGGTTATTCCATCAATGATTTTTGCTAAAGATATGCTGATGCGGGGAGGCTCAATAGTCAATACTTCTTCGATGAATTCCTTCCGCCCGTTGACAAAAATACCGGCTTATTCTGCTGCTAAAGCTTCGGTGAATAATTTAACACAGTGGCTTGCAGTTCATTTTTCAAAAGTGAATGTTAGAGTAAATGCTATTGCCCCGGGATTTTTTATGACAAAGCAAAATAAATTTCTGCTCATTGATGAAAAAACCGGTGAGCTTACAAGCCGCGGCAAAAAAATTATTGAGTTGACTCCAATGGGAAGATTTGGAGTGCCTGAAGATTTAATTGGTACGCTTCTCTATTTAATTTCAGATATTTCAAAATTTGTCACAGGTGTTATCATTCCCGTTGACGGTGGCTTTAATGTTTATTCCGGCGTATAATTTAATGAGTTGAAAGGTAAAAAATTTTTATGAGCATGGAACAAACATGGAGATGGTACGGACCCAGCGATCCCGTTACTTTGTCCGATATACAACAAGCCGGTGCTGCCGGAATTGTTACAGCTTTGCATGAAATTCCTATCGGTGAAGTCTGGAGCAGCAAAGCTCTCGAAGAAAGAAAAGATATAATTGAATTTGATAGATCGAAAAATCCGCCTAAAAAAAGAGGACTTACATGGAGCGTTGTAGAAAGTGTTCATGTTCATGAGGATATAAAACTTGGCAAACCGTCAAGAGATAAGTGGATAGAAAATTATAAACAAAATATAAAAAACATAGGAAAAATTGGAGTTAAGACAATATGTTATAATTTTATGCCTGTTGTTGACTGGACACGCACTAATCTTTCGCTTGAACTGGAAGACGGCGCACGTGCACTCGATTTTAATATGGAAGAATTTGCGACGTTCGACATTTATATTCTGCGGAGAAAAAATGCTGGAAAAGATTACTCAAAAGAAATTTTGGAAGTCGCAAAACAAAAATTTCAATCTATGTCGGATGAACAGCGATATGTTTTACAGAAAAATATAATTGCCGGTCTCCCGGGCGGTCACGAAGGTTATACCCTCGAAGAATTCCAAGCCAAACTTGATGAATACAAAAATATCGATGTTAAAAAATATAGAGAGAACCTTGCATACTTTCTTAAAGCAATAATTCCGGTTGCCGAGGAAGCCGGTGTTAAAATGGCTGTTCATCCCGATGATCCTCCAATACCTTTATTTGGTCTGCCGAGGATTGTAAGCACGGAAAAAGATCTTGCCTATATGCTAAATATATATGATTCAATTTACAACGGCTTTACGATGTGTACCGGTTCTTTTGCTGTGCGTCCAGAAAACGATATTATTGGAATGATTGAACGTTACGGCAACAAATTGAATTTTGTTCATTTAAGAAACATTCGAAGATATGGCAAAGATAGTTTTCACGAAGCAAGCCACCTTAGAGGCAATGTTGACATGTTTAATGTTATTGCGGCAATACTAAAAGAGCAAAAGAAAAGACATGCAGCAAACAGACAGGATGAAATAATTCCTATGAGAGCCGACCACGGTCACACAATTCTTGATGATCTCAAGAAGAAAACTAATCCGGGTTACTCGGCAATCGGTCTTTTAAGAGGAATGGCTGAGCTGCGAGGGCTAGAAATGGGAATTGAAAGAAGCGGCATTATTTACGGATAATATTAAGTTATGTTAATTTGGAATAAAACATGGCTGAAAATGTAATTGTTGCACAATCTGGCGGACCTTCGCCGGTGATTAATAATTCCCTTCGTGGAATTGTT
This sequence comes from Melioribacter roseus, assembly GCA_020722085.1. Lineage (GTDB taxonomy): Bacteria > Bacteroidota > Ignavibacteria > Ignavibacteriales > Melioribacteraceae > Pyranulibacter. The sequence continues at coordinate 7,692 of DYLN01000056.1, read as the reverse complement.
GAAACATGCAAAATGTTCCCTGAAAAATTCGGCAAAGTTTATGCAGGCTGGCATGGAATTGAAGGAGTTTTGAAAGAAGAACTACTCGATTTATCTGTTCAGCCTGCCGAGGAAATTTCACTGCTGAGAACCACACCGGCAGCAGGCAGCATCGGCACATGCCGTTATAAACTTAAAGATAAACAGCAAAAAGATTTTGAGAGAGTTATCGAAGTTTTTAAAGCACACAATATTGGTTATTTTTTTTACATCGGAGGAAACGATTCCCAGCATACTGCATTTAAAGTCAGTGAACTTGCAAAAGAAAAAGGATTGGCATTGGTGGCTGTAGGAGTTCCTAAAACAATTGATAATGATGTTGGCGACAGCGAGTTTAAGTTAATAGATCATACTCCTGGCTACGGCAGTGTTGCACGCTATTGGTCGCATATAGTTCAATGCGCTGATGAAGAAAATAGAGGCTCATCGCCTGCAGATCCTGTTCTTGTCCTTCAAGCAATGGGAAGGAAAATCGGATTTATACCTGCTGCAGCTCGTCTCGCTGATCCGGAACGCAGAATGCCGCTTCAAATTTATATGACCGAATCAAAACTAACGTTGGAACAGCTTGCCGATAATGTAAATGATCAATTGGTGAAAGACGGACGGTGTATTGTTGTTATCAGCGAAGGTTTTGATGTTGGGAATATTGGCGAAGTTAAAGACGCATTCGGTCATACTTCATTCGGCTCGAGCAAAATATCTGTATTTCAGGTTGTTGTAAATTATCTTAACGAGAAAGGCTTGAAAGCAAAAGGATCAGCACGTGGACAGCTAATGGGGACCGATCAACGCGATACTATGATTTATGCATCCACAGTAGATCTTGACGAAGCTTATAAAGTCGGTCAAAAAGCAGTCGATATTGCAATGAACGAAGGCAACGGCTGGATGTCAACAATTTTACGCGAGCCCGGCTTTATTTATAACGTTAAATATGATAAAGTGCCTCTGGAAAAAGTTGCACTTTCCGAAAGATTTTTCCCGGAAAAATGGATTGCTAAAAACAGAATTGACGTGACAGATGAGTTCTTAAATTACGCGCGCCCGCTGATTGGTGAAGATTGGATTTCTGTGCCGATTGTTAACGGCAGGCAAAGATTTGCACAGTTAAAACCAATTTTTGCAGAAAAAAAATTAAAAGATTATACACCCGAAGCATATTAAAAATAGGAGTTTTTAAGATGTCAGAAAATCCGCACAAGGTTCTTGAAGACTTAAAACCAAACAAAGAATTTTTTATTGGAATAGATTCTGACGGATGTGTTTTCGATACAATGGAAATAAAGCAAAAGGAATGTTTTTGTCCTCAGTTTATCAAGCATTTTCGACTGCAAAAAATTTCTAAGTATGCACGCGAAACATGGGAGTTTGTAAATCTTTATTCAAAAACACGCGGTGTGAACAGATTTAACGCAGTAATAAGAACATTTGAGTTGTTAAAAGTAAGACCCGAAGTGGCTGCAAGAAACGCACAGCTTCCTGATATGACCCCATTAATTAATTGGGTGAAAAAAGAAACTAAACTCGGAAATCCGGCACTGGAAAAATATGCCGCCGAAGTAAATGATCCGATTATAAATCAAACTCTTGCGTGGTCAAAAGAAGTAAACAAAGTAATAGGTGAATTGGTTTTTGATGTGCCGCCTTTCCCGTTTGTTAACGAATCACTGGAAAGCATGTACACAAAGGCAGACTTAATTGTTGTTTCGCAGACCCCCGTTGAAGCATTAGCCCGTGAATGGAATGAACACAATATTGACGGACATGTTCGTCTAATTGCAGGACAGGAATTCGGAACTAAAGCAGAACATTTGAAGTATGCTGCAAAAGGTAAATACCCGGATGACAAAATTCTGATGATCGGCGATGCCCCGGGCGATCTCGATGCAGCAAAATCAAACGGAGTCCTGTACTATCCGATAAATCCCGGACATGAAGAAGCATCGTGGGAAAGATTCTATAAAGAAGCATTAAATAAATTTTTTGAAGGAACTTATGCCGGCGAATATGAAAAAAGTTTAATTAAGGAATTCGAAAGTTATCTGCCGGCAAATCCTTCGTGGAAAGTGATATAATATGCTCTTGTTTGCAAAAGGTTCGGAAACCACTGTTCTAACAGTTGACGAGATAAAAGAAGGACTGTACACTGCTTTTGAAAAACTTGGGAATAGAAAAAAAGTGCTGGCAGTTCCGCCGGACTTTACAAGGTTTCATTCGCGTGCCGGCGAGCTTACCCGCTATACTTACCAATACTATAAAGATAAACTGACCGATATTCTTATTGCCCAGGGTACTCATTATCCTATGACCGATTGGGAAATTGAAAAAATGTTTGGTGAGGTATCAAAAAATTTGTTTAGGGAACATCACTGGAGGAAAGACCTGGTAACACTTGGTGAAGTGCCCGCAGAATTTGTCAACGAAGTTTCGGAAGGTAAAGTAAATTATTCATTACCTGTTCAGGTAAATAGCCTTCTTGTTAAAGGTAATTTTGATTTAATTTTATCAATCGGACAGGTTGTACCTCACGAAGTGATTGGTATGGCTAATTACAACAAAAATATTTTTATCGGAACCGGCGGCAAGGAAGGAATAAACAAGAGTCATTTTCTCGGCGCTGTTTACGGAATTGAAAGGATTATGGGAAGAGTAGATACTCCTGTACGTAAGGTTTTGAATTATGCTTCGGAAAATTTTGCAAAAAATCTTCCCGTTGTATACGTGCTTACAGTGATCGAAAAAGATGAAAAAGGGAATCTTGTTATGCGTGGTCTCTACATTGGAGATGATTTTGAATGTTTTGAAAAAGCATCCGAACTCTCGCTAAGGGTTAACTTTCAAATGTTAGATAAGCCCCTAAAAAAAGTTGTTGTTTATCTCGATCCCCATGAATATAAAACTACATGGCTTGGCAATAAAAGCATTTATCGTTCTAGAATGGCAATTGCCGATAACGGAGAATTAATAGTGCTTGCACCCGGTTTAAAAGGCTTCGGTGAAGATAAAGGAATCGACATGCTGATTAGAAAATACGGCTATAAAACTACTCCGGAAATACTTAAGTTTGTCGAAGACAACGATGATCTCAAAAATAGCTTAAGCGCAGCGGCGCACTTAATTCACGGTTCTTCGGAAAATCGTTTTAAGATAACTTACGCACCGGGCGCTGTTTCTAAAGAAGAAATTGAAAGCGTAAACTATAACTTCGCCGATTTATCAGAAATGATGAAAAAATATAACCCTCAAAAACTTAAAGATGGTTTTAATATACTGCCGGATGGTGAAGAGATATTTTATATTTCGAATCCGGCTTTAGGATTATGGTCGTACAGAGAAAGATTTACTGATAACATAAACAGGAGAAAAAAATGAGTAAAGCTGATATTGGTTTAATAGGACTTGCCGTTATGGGCGAAAATTTGGTGTTGAATATGGAAAGCCACGGCTATACAGTTGCAGTTTACAACAGAACAGTTCAAAAGGTTGATAATTTTGTTAACGGACGCGCTAAAGGGAAAAATATTATCGGTACACATTCCATCGAAGAATTAATTTCTAAACTTAAAACTCCCCGCAAAGTAATGCTGATGGTTAAAGCTGGTAAACCCGTAGACGATTTTATTGAGCTGCTGATTCCTCACTTAGAAAAAGGCGATATAATAATTGATGGCGGTAATTCTCATTTCTCAGATACAACAAGAAGAACAAAATATTTGGAAGAAAAAGGGCTACTTTATATCGGTACTGGAGTTTCCGGCGGTGAAGAAGGAGCATTGAAAGGTCCTTCAATTATGCCTGGCGGTTCAGCTGCGGCATGGACTCACGTAAAACCGATATTTCAATCGATTGCTGCTAAAGTTGAAGATGGCACCCCGTGCTGCGACTGGGTTGGCGAAAACGGCGCTGGTCATTTTGTAAAAATGGTGCATAACGGAATTGAATACGGTGATATGCAGTTAATCAGCGAGGCATACCAAATAATGAAAGATTTATTGGGAATGACTTACGAAGAAATGCATCAAGTATTTAAAGAATGGAATGAAGGTGAGCTTAACAGTTACCTGATTGAAATTACTGGGGATATACTTAATCACAAAGATGAAGATGGAGAACCCCTCGTTGAAAAAATTCTTGATACTGCAGGACAAAAAGGAACTGGCAAGTGGGCGGTAATTGCTTCTATGGACACAGGTACACCGCTGACATTAATCGGCGAAGCTGTTTACGGACGTTCACTCTCAGCCATGAAGGATGAGAGGGTTGAAGCATCAAAAGTATTAAAGGGACCAAAACCAAAATTCGAAGGCGATAAAAAATTATTTCTTGAAGATTTAAGAAAAGCTTTATATGCTTCTAAAATTATTTCTTATGCGCAAGGATATGTGTTAATGCGCTATGCAGCTCAGGAATTCGGCTGGAATTTAAATTACGGCGGCATTGCTTTAATGTGGAGAGGAGGATGTATAATCCGCTCAATCTTTTTAGGAAAAATTAAAGAAGCTTTTGATAAAAATCCTAAATTGACAAATCTGCTGCTGGACCCGTTCTTTAAACAAAAAATTGAATCTTCTCAGGAATCCTGGAGGAAAGTTGTTTCTGCAGCAGCTTTGAATGGTATTTGGATTCCGGCACTTTCAACAGCCCTCAATTATTTTGACGGCTTTAGAAATAATAGGTTGCCGGCTAATTTATTACAGGCACAAAGGGATTATTTTGGAGCGCATACTTATGAAAGAGTCGATAAACCAAGAGGTGAATTTTTTCATACAAACTGGACTGGACACGGCGGAACCACGGCATCGAGTACTTATAACGTATAAAAAATTAAAAGGAGCTTTTTATGGAAGTAAGATATTCCCCGGATCGTAGCGGATTTAAAAAAATGACTACAGATGAATTAAGAAAATCATTTTTGATTGATAATTTATTTGAAAAAAATCAAATCCCCTTAACTTATTCCGACATTGACCGTTCGATTACTGGCTCGGCAGTCCCTTCCGGACAAACATTAAAACTTACCGCAACAAAAAAGGAGATGGCTGCTGAGTATTTTACGGAACGCAGAGAATTGGGTGTAATAAACATCGGAGAAAAAGGCACGGTTGTAATTGACGGCAAAGAATTTGTAATGGAAAACCGCGACGGCTTATACATCGGAAAGGGTTCTAAATCGGTTGAATTTAAAAGCAGCAATGCAGATAAACCGGCAATGTTTTATTTTGTCAGCTATCCTGCGCATAAAGAATATTCGGTAAAACATATTAAATTTTCTGAATCTACGCCGCGTAAATTAGGCTCGGCTGCCGATTCGAACAAACGGACTATTTATCAATACATTCATCCCGGTACAATGCCAACATGTCAATTAGTTATGGGTTTGACGGAATTAGATGAAGGAAGTGTATGGAATACAATGCCGGCGCATACCCATCAAAGACGATCAGAAGTTTATATGTATTTCAATCTGAAACCGGAATCGGTTGTATTTCATATTTTGGGCGAACCTAACGAAACAAGGCATATTATTATTCGCGATAAACAAGCGGTGCTCTCAACAAGCTGGTCTATGCATGCCGGCTGCGGCACACAGAATTATTCTTTCATCTGGGCAATGGGCGGAGAGAATCAGGTTTTTGATGATATGGACGGCATTGCTATGACCGATTTAAGATAACTTATCAAGAGGGATTAATGATTTTAGATAAGTTCAATTTATTTGGCAAAACAGCAATTGTGACCGGTTCAAATAGGGGAATCGGACAATATCTTGCAATTGCTTTGGCAGAAGCAGGTGCGGATATTATTGGTACTGCAAGAGGAGAAAATTTCGATGAAACAAAAAAATTGATTACAGCAGCAGGCAGAAAATTTACTTCTTATAAATGTGATTTTTCAGATAGGAAAGATTTGTACAAGTTTATTGATGGTGTTAAAAAAGATTTTTCGAAAATCGATATATTAATTAACAATGCGGGGACAATATTGAGGAAGCCTGCATCAGAGCATCCGGATGAATATTGGGACAAGGTAATAGATATAAATCTAACGGCTCAGTTTATCCTTACGCGCGAAATCGGCAAAGAAATGGTTAAAAGAGGTTATGGGAAAATTGTGTTTATTGCATCTCTGCTTTCTTTTCAGGGCGGGATTTTAGTGCCGGGATACGCCGCAGCAAAAGGAGGAATCAAGCAGTTAACAATGGCGTTTGCAAATGAATGGGCATCAAAAGGAGTGAATGTTAATGCAATTGCTCCCGGTTATATTGCAACAGAAAATACAAAAGCTCTTAGAGAAGATCCTGTACGTTATAAGGCAATCCTCGACCGAATTCCGGCAGGAAGATGGGGAACTCCGGAAGATTTGATGGGAGCCGTTCTTTTTTTATGTTCCGACGCTTCGAATTATTTGAATGGAAGTGTTATTACCGTTGACGGCGGCTGGATGGGCAGATAATCAAACAAATTTTATATATAACTATGAAGCTCAAACAAATAACTCTCAACGATATTGCAAAGAAATTAAATGTCTCCACAGTTACTGTCTCGAAAGCATTAAGGAACCATCCTGATATTTCTTTCGAAACAAAAAAATTGATAAAAAAAATTTCCGAGGAAATGGGCTATTCGCCTAATATTTTGGCAAGAAATCTCTCAGCAAGAAAATCAAATGCAATCGGAGTTATTGTTCCTAAAATTGCTCATTATTTTTTCGGAGCCATCATAGAAAAAATTTATAACATTGCTTTCGAAAATAATTACGAAATTATTTTAACGGTCTCACAGGAAAAAGCAGAGATCGAAAAAAAACACATCCAAACACTTCTTTCAATGAGGGTCGACGGTTTGATAATCTCAATCACCCAGCAGACAAACGATTATTCTGTTTTTGAATCTCTGCTGACAAAAGGCGTTCCTGTTGTTTTTATTGATAGAATCCCTCCTTTACCGAATATTAATTCGGTAGAAGTAGACGACAGAGGCGGCGCATACAAAGCTGTAGAACATGCAATAAAAATCGGCTACAAAAAAATCGGGCATTTTGCGGGTTATCTGAATGTAAATATAGGCAAAGAAAGAATAGCAGGTTTTAAGCAGGCAATGAATGATTATGGAGTCGAAATAAATCCGGATTGGATTATAGAAGGCGGGTTTGGCGATCAGTACGGCTACGAGGCTTTTATGAAATTATATAATGAGAAAAATCTCCCCGATATAATTTTTACCGTTACTTATCCCGTCGCTTTGGGTGTTTACAAAGCTGCAAGGGAAGTCGGCATGAAAATTCCCGACGATATTGACGTAATTTGTTTTGGCTATGCAGACGTTCAGGAATTTCTGCACCCGCCGTTAAGCTGCGTTGACCAGCCGACTGATAAAATTGCAGAAAAAGCTATGGAATTGATCTTCGAGCGCATAAATAATCCCGAAGAAACTACGGCGAAACACGTCCTTATAGATACCAATCTTATTTTACGCGGAACATGCAATCGTACTGTTTCACATCTCGCAAAATGATTTGAGAATGTTTTCAGTCGTATGAAAGTTGGAAATTGAGAGTTGAGAGTTGAATATTGTATTTTTTAATCCAATTTATGTATTAGAAAATTATATTTTGCACAACGACTTCTAACTCGTCTACTTCAACAACAAT
>DYLN01000055.1 GCA_020722085.1 Melioribacter roseus | reverse complement strand
AAAAGTCGATGACGCTTACAATGATGCTTTTATGACAGCGTTAAGTGATGGAGCCAATTGGGTATTGACTGTTGAAGATGACACATTTCCCTATTCAGATGCGCTTATTAGGCTTAAAAATCATGATCTGGACGTGGTGGGTGCATGGTATCCAAAGAAGACTCCGACAAAAGAAGGGACACCGATTGTGCTGATTAACGGTAAACGCGAAGCATTAAATCCGGATGGAGAAATCCATGAAGTATATACAATCCCAATGGGATGTACTCTGTTCAAGACTGAGATATTTCGGAAGATCAGGTTTCCCTGGTTTGTTACAACGTCAAATTTAACTCAGGATTCCTTTTTCAGTCAACTGGCAAGAGACGCTGGGTATAAACTTTACTGTGATACTTCAATACGTTGCAAACATATTGATAGAGTTACAGGTGAAGTTTTTGAATAATCAAAACATATAGGAGAATATAAATGTATCTTCAATTTATAGACACAAATTATATTATATTTCCGTCATTGCCGAATCGAATAAGACTTGCAAATGGTATGACAAGAACAAATTTGGATGAATTATCAGTAAATGAATTGAATGATCTTGGGGTTTTTGAATACACTGATGCAACTCCAAGCTATGATACTTCAAAATATGCGCCTACTGGAGAATATACGTTTGATCATACCAACAGAACTTTTGTTAACACATTATACGAAATTCCAAGACCAGTAGCAAAACAGTTCACACAATTAGAATATCAAAGCCTTTATACACTGGATGAACTTGTGGCAATAGAAGTGGCCGCTCAGACTGATCCAGTGCTTAGGGTGTTTCAGCGAATGCAGCAAGCAGCATCATATATTAGTCTTGCTGATTCAAGGACTGTTCAAGGAATGCAACTGCTTGTGTCTAAAAATCTGCTCACTCAAACTAGATATGATGAGATAATGAGTCATATTTATGATCGATAATCGTTGTACATGCTATCCAAACGGAAACTGGATAGCATGTTGTGTAACACATGATTACCTATGTGCGGACGGATGGATACAGCGATCAGCAACGAAGAGATTAATTGCTGATAGACAACTATATCAATGCGTAAAAGCTAAGGGACATCCTGTCCATGCAGCAATTATGTACGCTGGTGTGAGAATGTGGTATTGGGTTAAATGGCGATTAATCGATGGAATAAGAGGAGAATAACATGACTACTTTTTTGCAGATTTTAGCAGCACTACCGAGTTTAATTCAGGCGATCATCGAACTTATGCAGCTTGCTGAGAAAGCCCTACCTGACAAAGGGACAGGAGTTGAGAAAAAGACATATGTACTTCAGTCCATTGAAGCGATTATCGGGAATAACGAGCTATGGACGAGTGTTCAAGGGTTGTTCTCGAAACTCATTAACATGCTGAGTTTCTTCAAGTTCAATTCTACTGGCAAGGATCCGGTATGAAAGGGGATCAGCATGAAGCGACTTTTATTTATCCTACTGATATTGATGATCCTTGGTGGATGTGCGAGCCAAGATGCATACAGGAATTATACGGAAGCAATAGCCAAGGCCAATGCTTACAGACAGCAACCAGGAATTGTCCAGGAGTTCGATGCTCAGGGACGACTTATGAAACAATCTATTGTAATGCCAGATCAACAGATTCAGGTTGCTCAGATTAAGGACTCTGAATGGGCGTCCCCAATCTCTATGGCTATATCTCTTGGTATGTTCGGTCTTGGCAATTGGGCTGTGAGCCATGAGTGGTCGAGCGCAATGAAGTCTGTCCGGCCCAACGTCACAAACACAACATCTTCTGGTGGACACATGGCCGGAAGGAATGTTGAGATTCCTACCACAACAACTAGTATTGACATCCCTACTACGACTACAAATACTATCTTGCCAACAACTTCTATCCCTGGATTGGAATAACTCATGGAAAACTTTATCTTGAAGTATTGGCCTCAGATTGTTTTTGTGAGTACAACACTATTCTCTCTAGGCAAGCTTTGGCAGTCAACGAATGTGATGTGTACTACGCTCAAAGAGCACTCACATACATTGGCTGCCCTGAAAGAATATAAATCAAGTTATATGAGTGAAAAAGAGTGCGAAAAAATACGAGGGGTTTGTATCATGCAACAAGAGAAAACAGTTCAAGAAATCAAAACACTGATTATGTCTATGGACTCAAAACGGGAGACCAGCCGTGATGATATTATAAATCAATTGAATGAGATTAGTCAACGACTAGCTAGGATCGAGGGCAAGGTGGCGTCCGTTTATAACTTTAATGGGGTAAATTAATGAAGCTAATCGAAGGATTCGAAACGTGGAGTGAACTGGACATCTTGACAGGAACAATCTTTGGAGAAGCACGAGGAGAGAGTGCAGAAGGGAAGATCGGTGTAGGACTTACAATTCAAACAAGAGTGAATCATCCCGGATGGTGGGGGAGGAACTGGAGAGAGGTGTGTCTTGCAGATCGGCAATTTACCTGCTGGACAGATAGAAACACAAATGTGATTATCCATGCAAGGAAAGAGAAAACAAACGACTGGAAAAGATGTAGAATTATTGCTGTCGATATTTATCTTGGGCATATCCAAGACTATTTGGGAGAACCTACACACTATTACAACCCAGACCTGATTGAAGGCGGTGCACCCCAGTGGGAAAAGAGAATGAAAAAACTTACCAAAATGGGGAAACACGTTTTTCTACACGATCCAACTATTGATATGGAAAGGGAGTAGCTGTGGATAAATATATCCTTGAGTTTGTTAGTAATAACTGGTTGACCATGTATCTTGTAATTACGGCATTGAAGGGCATTGCCTTGATTACACCGTCTGTTGTGGACAATAAGATCATAACTTTACTTACTCAGACTTATTCCGTCCTTCGAGGTGGAACACTACCGGAGAAAATCGATGCAGAATGACTATGACCATGACCCGGCAGGAAATCCAAGGGATGAAACAACGGTGATGATTCCGATACATCGTGTTGCCCAATGGTACTGGAATTGGAAGAGTAGAAGGGACCGCCAGGAGAAAGAACATATTCAAGAATATGAGGACATAGTTAGAAACTACAAACAAGACTTATAAATTTTTGGTTTGTTTTTTTCAAAACTACTCGTTTAACGTCACTAGAATTGCAAATCCAACATCATTGTGACATACCGTAAACAATTCAAATATAATTCGTTTGATTTCAGCTATATACACAATCCATCAAAAAGGTTGCCCATTAAATAAGGCATTAGAAGTCCTATCTTTTGATCCCCAGAATAAATTACAGTTGGAAGCATTTGTGGTTCTTTAATATCTGCTTGCAAACGGAAATTTTTAATCCAATGTGAAAAATAAGACACATATTCAGCATTAAAGGTCACTATCTTACCAGTGGAGTTTCGAAAAATTGCACAAGGAGCTTTACCAGACATTGGAGGTAAAATAGTAAATAAATATTTAAGATTGCTGGTTTGAGTTGACCACAAATTTGTCTCTTGTGGACAACTATCATATTTTATTAGTTTGTGTTTTTCGAGTCGTTTTTTAAGATTATTTGGAATAAATTCAGGATTTAACAACCAATGGCCATTTGTTAAATTTCCCTTAGTTGAATAATATACCTGTTGGTCTTTTTGAAGCACTTTTACTACTGAAGGTTCAACTAGATTTTCTGAATAGCATTCCCCAAATCTTATTTTTGGATCGGAATTTGTTTCCATTTGTCCTCCTTGAAATTGAAAATCCAACTGTCATTAAATGGCAGTTAGAAACTGGTTTACTTTTCGAATGCTTTGTCACAATCCTTTTTAGTAATACCAATCTCTTTGAAAAATTCTTCCAAGGATATTGCTCCCCCTTCAATTTCAACAAAAGAATCAAACCATCCACTAAAACTAAGTATATGTTCCTTTTTCTTCCAAACTATGACGATTCCATTGTCTTCGGTTGGATTAGGTAAATATATTTTATTTGGCATAATATTGACTCCATTTCCTTACATCTTTTTCAATAGTTTTTTGATTCGTTTGTTTTCATCAATTCATAAATCAATTTTTCAAAATTCTCCAAATCTTCACATGGTAATTCATATAATCTATCAATATTGTCAATGCAAATTCCAGTAATTTAAGTATTTTTCTCCATCTGTATCAAACTCTACTTCAGTATCTTCACCATTTAATTGAAATATGTCCTTGTATTATTGTCTAAATATTTCTTTTTTATTTGTAAATTTATTTTGATATCCTTTGGTTGACCTATTTTGATCTTTTCATTGATAAAAGGTTCATTCATACAAAAAGATCTATCAAGCAAAAACGAAGAAATGTTTTTGCTTGACAAACATTTGAGGTGGAATGTTTCAGAAACGTTCATCAATCGGGGGTGTTTTAGTAAATTGTGAAAGCATCATTAATGCATTCGCAGCAACACAAGCAATATGAAAACACTGTGCTTCATTTTCATCTTCATCAATTGAATCATATCCAAATCTTTGCATTTTTTCCAAATGACGCATGATTGCAGCAAAAAGATCATTTGGGTTGATCCCTTCCCTGTAGGAAAAGGCCTTCCCATATTTCTTTTTCCCTGCTATAAAAGCTTTGCAGACCTCTTGTGCTTCAGTAAGAGGGAAAACACTCCAATCAAGCTTCCCCTCAGTTTGCTTTGGTCCCATCTGTTCCTCCCATGTAGGTTTTTACGATTATTTCAATGTGGTCATAGATATGGAGTCCTTTGCTGCAAGCAATGGTTTCCCCTGTATCTATACCAATTTCTAAAGCCATATATTCCTTTACATATTCCAACCCTGCAAGATTAACCGGAAGTCCCCCCCAACAATCCCATGATCGAAAATAAACAAAAAAATGTAGTTTGTTTTCTTGTATCCTTGTATCCAATAATCTTAAACAAGGAGGATCAGAAAGATAGATCGATTCAGCATCTCCAATTGTAGCAAGACATTGATTAGTTCTATGTCCATGGTTTTTGTACTTCCAAATAATCTCATTAATTTGTGGAACAAGATACTGCCCATACGTGTATTGTTCACCTTCTTTTACTATATCAGTTAATAAATAATTGATATAGGATTCGAGATATTCCTCAGATGCCGGTTCCGGAATTCCAAAATTTGGATTTATCTTTGGAAGTCTCGGGAAGGTCCCGGGATATTTTATTTGTAATGTAACATAATCCAATTCAATTCTTTTCTGTCCTGCATAACTTCCATCATCGATTTTGAACTTCTTCCCTTTTTGGACAATTCTCCAAAGAGCCTGAAACCATGCATCCGGAATATCATTTGCCACAATAAATTCTGGATTAAGCATTTTTCACCATTCTGTAATAAGAGATAAATGGAGGGTTCATAATTTCACAATGACTGATACTCGTAACATCTGAACGAAATCTTTCAAGAAAGTAATTAACGGCAAGAGCAATTCCGGGCGTATTTGTCCAATTAAAATCATGCACAAGCATTATTCCACCAACTACAAGTCTTGTCCAAAAAGATTGCATTGCCTCAAATGCCGGAATATACGCATCTGTATCGATGTGGACCAAACAAATCTTTTTTTCTTGGACAAGACTGGTTTGTGTTTTGGAAAAACTGCCCTTGACCAAAGTTACGTTTTTCTCAGTTTGTAGAAACTCTTTTACTTTCTCAAAATCTTGTGCAAAGTCTCCAATTTTGTGTTTAATTCCATCATCTTCTTTGGTGATAACAGAAATGCCTTCGAACGTATCAAAACCATACACAGGTCTATCAGGAAGGCATTGGGCAATCATCTTAATTGATCCGCCTTTATAGACACCGACTTCAACTGCTGCGCCCTCCAAGATCTCTACAGTCTTGCATGTGTCATAAAGAGTTTGGAGATTAACTTCTGACAATAAAGTTTGCCCATTGATTTCTTTTCTTATTTCATTAAATGGTTTCATTTGTTCTCTTTCAAAAGTTTGAGGAAGTTGAATAAAGATATTGTGTTTCAAGGTCTAAATAGTTTGAAGGCATGAATACAATATGATCCTTTTGTGACGCCATTCCCACAAGGAAGGTTTGATCGTCAATGTGGTCAACGATATAGGCCAATGACGAAAAAGAAAGCAGAACTTTTTTGGACACAATAGAAGTGCATTCTTTTATATTTTCTTTTTCTACAAGAGACATTTCATTTGGATTATCAAAATCAAATAAAACAAGAGAGTCTTTTGTTTTGGACAAGGACGTGCTTACAATAAATCTTATGAAATTCATTTTAGACAATGCAACGCATGTTTTTACATAAGATTCTTCCAAGCATGTCCAATATTGGAGAGGAACTTCTGTAAGTTTAACAGTGTTATGTGCTATTTTGACCGTCATTGTGTCCAAATCAAATTCAATACGTTTTGTTTTGTTAAAGGTATTGGAGAAACTAAATTGGAATTCTTTGTTTATAAAATCAGAAATATGTGTTTTTGCAAAGAGAGACACGTCTTTTTGTTTTGATGAAGCGGTTATTTTCATCGTTGAACCAAAAATATGTACTAAAATATTTTCTCTGTTCAAGTTTGTTGCACGTCTAATAATTTGCAACTGAGATTTATCCAGTACTATTGTCATCTAATTTTTCCTTTCTTTTAGGTTCGTATCCAATAAAGTGTAAAGCAGTTTTCAAAACAACAAGGTTGACCTGATATCCCACAAATTTGGTGTGAAATAATTCCTGTAATAGCTGGACAGTTTTGCGCTCGCTTTCCCCAATTTTCTCTGTCCCGTTCTTTATAGGTTTTATATTCATGTATTTCTTTGCCTTGATTCATCAAATTAGTGAGCATGTCACTACTCATCCCATATGTCCTCCATTATCTGAGTTAATAGAATGGCTTTGTCATAACATTCTGTCTGTTCAAACTTCCTATCAAAATATTTGTTCAATGCAAACAGACAAGTAATAACTTCATTTATGCTTTGAATACAAAGAGCATTTTTTTTCTCCATTTCTTTGGATACATCATCCAAAAGAGCCAAAGACAAACCAATTAACTCCACAATATGAAATTCATTTTCTGAAATTTTCAGTGTAAAACTATCTAATTTTTGTTTGATCGTTGCTAATTGTTTTTGTTTTAGTTTTGATTTAGAGGTTTTGATTAAAGCCATCAAAGCTTGATCACTCTTTTCGATTAAATTATGCGCAAGTTCCTTCAAAACTAATTTGTTGTTGTGTTCAAATATCTCTCCAATATAACGAGCAATGCTTACATAACAAAGGTTCCTTATTAAAGTTTTGCTCATGAATTTTCATCCCGTCCCTTTACTGAGGATTGTGAATTTCGACATCAGAATATTTGAAATAGTGTTTGAGACATAGGTGTTCAAGATAGATTCCATGTCTGGCTACATATTCGGCAACATTCCTCTTTTGACAGCAAATACATTTCTTTCCTTTCAAGGCATTATTCCCCTATATCGTTTATAATTATATTTGTAGTGCTTTAGAATGTATATCCCTGCTTTTATATTATATTCAGGGATATAAAGATCAGATTTTCTACGAATAATGCCAAGTTTGACTAAATTAAATCTGTCACTTTTTTTAGATAACCAAACTTTGGTATTAATCTGCATCAGTCCAATACAGTGTTTGTTTTTGGCTTTGTATTTTCCTCTCGATTCTTTATGAATTATTTTATTCACAAGATGAACCTTTGTTGTGTGTTTCTTGATTATCTTTGAGAAATCACCTGCCTTGGAAGCACTTGATAACCCTATGATCAATATTAACCATCCAATAAGGGAGATTAGGAGAATTTTTATCATATTTATCCTTCAAACTTGGTAGATATTTGTTTATTGGAATTGAAGATTGAGCACCACATTTTGGGCAGTACCCAAATTTACTTCTACTGTAAATCTCTTCACAATCCAAACAAAGCATGGCTTCCATTAATTTCATTTTAGTACCTTTCCGCTTGATTGTTTTATGTCTCTTTATTTAAGAGCTTTGATCGTCACTCGTGTTTCATCTTCAAGGGAATAAATCTTTTCAACTTTAACAAAGAATTATATCAAATGCACAAGTCTTTTCCCATAAGTTATTGATTGAACAACAAAAGTATTCAACACGTGTTGTTCAAACTCCTTTTGATGTAGATGGATACGGAGTATTCTAAATACTCCGTATCCACAAAGTATTTAGTTTAGTGATGAAACGTCCAATATTTGATTTTTAACCAAATTTTTTGTCGACATATGCACCTCAAGATTTTTCCACTTTAAATCAGATTCCAATCTTTTCTTGTGGGACAAAGCTGATTTTTCACAACCATACTTTGCAATGATCTTGCCCTTCTTTTTCGATTTTTCCATGGATATGAGATAGTAGTAAAACACTTTATTCTCCCACAACGATACAGGATTTATTTTTATATACAACTTTTGTTTTAGATGGAACGATCAATTCTTCACCAGTTTTAGGATTCCTTGCCTTTCTGGAATCAAAAATTTTTTTAGTAAAGATGTGTGATCCAAATTGGACACGTCCAAAATCCATTGTAACTTGAACAATAGTGTTCAATGTGTTTGCAATGATTTCCTTCATTACATAATTGGAAATTCCAAATCTTGAACTAAGCACTCTGATAACTTCTGTTCTTGCCTGTTTTGAGTCCATTGTTTGCTCCTAGATTTAATTTGTTTTTGTTGTTTGTGACACTGTCCTTCTTTCGTTTGAAAGAAGAGCAATCGCTGATATGAGAAGGACTTGGTTTGCCGGGATGTGTCACGCACCCCCAAAGGAGTCAGCGACGGTCGAGAGAAATTTCTGATTTGCCATCAACATATTTTATATGCCATGATTTATCTGCAATATCAATCAATTCGTCTGAATGTGTTATAATTAAAATTTGCATTCCAAGACCATCTGAAATTTGTTTAATCATTTCACAGGCATTACTAATTAAATTACCACAAAATCGAAGGGGTTCATCCAACATGAAAAACGCCCGTGTTTTGTTATACTGCATACTCCACAGAACGATTCTCATGGCAAAAGCAATGATGTCTAAGACGCCGCCTCCCATTTCATTTGCAGGAGAAAGTTCCCGATCATTTTCAATAATTGTTGGAACACACTCCATTTTATTTCGTTTGATTTGAAAATTTAGTTTAAACTGAAAATCTCTGTTATGAAACACAGCTTGTAAACAGTTGGTGACAAGCTCTTCAATCCTGTTTTTAAGTAATATTTGCGTTTGCTTTGAAATTTCAGAAATGATCAAACGAGCTTCATTGAGCACATCAATTCTCTTTGTTTCTGCTTCAATTATAGCACTTTTTGATTGGAGATTGTTCATTAAAATTGATTTTTTGATCTTTATTTTCTCATACTCTTGAAGAATATCCATTTAGTAGTTCCTCCAATTTGGATTCAATTTCACTTTTCTTTTTCAAGAGTTTTTCTCTTTCTTTTTCTAAAGAACTTAATATTGCTGGTATTTCAATGAGTTTATCAAATTGGACAATTTCTTTTAATTCTGAAATCAAACGGTTGCTCTCATTGATTTCGATAGCAATCTTTGTTTTTAGATCATCAATTTGCTGTTTAATTTTATTGAGCTTTTCACTCATTCTGTCACCTCTATAGATTGATCGTTCAATAATTTATGAATTACTGCCTTGGCTTCAATCGATGTTGTTTTATCAGTAGCCAAAAATTGCATTATATTGGACAGCACATTTGTTGATTGTGTTTGTTTTTCAATGAGATCATCCAAAAATTGATTGAGTGTAATAGAAGATTCTTCTTTCCTTGAAAGGAAAGCATCTGCATAGTCTAAACAAGGAATATTTTTTATGGACACATTTCCTTTATCTGTATCCAATATGTAAAAAAATGGTTTGTAAGTTTTATTGATTTCATCTCTTGTGTGTCGAACAATGCAACCAGTGTTCATAATTATTTGTTTCTTATTTTGTAACAAAAAGGGAATGTGTATGTCTCCACATAAGATATATTTAAATTTTGGATGTTTTTTTAGGAATAATTCTGCTGAACTATGTTCTATATTTATATTAGAATTTGTTATCGGAGCATGAACTACAAATAAAGTTTCAAGTCTTTCGTCAAAGTAAGGTATTTTTGTTTCACCAAATGAACATCCAACTATCTGAAATCTATATAATAATTTCCTTTTCCTTGAAAGAATTTTGATAATATTAAGTTTTTCCAAAATAGACATGTTACAAACTGCATTAAATTCTCGAAAATAAAGATCGTGTTGTCCATAAATAGAATAAAATTTAACATCAGGATATTCATTTTTAATTGAAATGAATTTATCCAACACGGACCAATCTCTTGGTTTATCAAACAAGTCCCCTGCCTGTATCACAATCTTACTTAAATTTTGTGCAGTTTCAAGAATAAAACGAAGTTTATCCCATTGTGTCGATAAAATTTGGTCCACTCTTCCAATTGGACGTTTAGATAATAAGTGAAAATCACTTACAAGAACAAGTTTCATAGATTCTCCTGCAAAGTTTTTTGATTTATTTTTGAAAAACAAAAAGGACAGATTCCAGTTGTTGATAATTCTTTTTGATATTCATGTTTTAATTTTTTCAAACTAATATGCTTATCATCAATAGAGTTGGTTAGATCGATGATCAAATTCAAATCACGTATTAGTTCTGTTTTTTGTTTCAATTCCATATTTATTTTGGATAACATCTCAATTTGATCTTCATATAATTTTACTACATGTCCCATTTTGTTTAATTTATTCTGGAACATGGTTGTGTTTTGTTGCGCTTTTTGCAAACGATCAAATAGACTTTTCAAATGATTTATTTTATTCAGATTCGAAGTGACTTGTGACTCAATTCTTGAAAGACTTTGAACCATTGTGTCCAATAATTGCACATCAATTCGTAGAATAAATTTCTGTTTTTTATCCAAAAGTTTCATTTTTTCTTTTATTTTTTGGATATCATTATTTAATGAATATTCTTTTTCCTGCAAAAAAGAATATCTCTTGAAATCTTTATCAAACTTTTCAATCTTAGCAATAGCATCAACTTGTTGTTGCAGTTCATTTGCTTGCGTTTCAAGTGTTGAAATGTAAGTTTTTCTTCTATTAATAAAAGACGTTAATGTGCTCACAAATTCATCAGCTTTTTCTGAATTTGTTATTGAATTGAAAATTCGTCCAATCTCTCCAGGTGAATTTAAAATAAAGAAAGGATTGTCCAATTGATTTGCAATATTAATTTCAGAAATATTTAAAACTCTTTGAATCTCTTCGGGAACTGATGTGCCTACAACAGAAAATTCTTTATATCCATCTTTTGTTTCAAGAAAATATGTAGCTGTTTTCTCTGTTTTCTGAAAAGATATTCTTGCATTATCAAAAAGTAGACTAACTTTGGTATAAGGCTTCGTGGCAAAAGAGGAATGGAAGTGAAACCCAGAAGGTCTGTTGAAGAATACCCAATTTAAGGCTCTAAATATGGCTGTCTTACCGGCTTGTGATAAGCCGTGAATGATATTTACCCCTGAACTTAAATCAATTTCTGTATTCTCATGGCTTTGGAAGTTTTCTATCTTTATTTTGTTCAACATTATACAACCTCGACATGATAGTAAAAAAATGTTCTGCATCCATGGCCACAATCATTTCATGTCTATTCTTTTTAAAAAAAAGCAGCCAATTTGTGTCTTTAACAACATTTTTCTTTGCTTGTTTTATCCATTGAACCAAATTCCATTTTTCTTGATTTTTAACTTCTACAGAATAGGGAAATCTTGTTAAGGCTTCACCTACAAGCCTTATATCTGTTCCGTTTTGTCCCATCTCTCTTGGGGAAACCATTTCATCGTGTCCAACTTTAAGATTTAATAATTTCCCTATTTTTTCAGCAACCCAATCTTGGCCTCTTCGACCTTTTGCTTTAGCAGAGGAAGTTTTCATTGAAAAAGACCTCCCCTATGGGTTCATACTCTTCATACGTACTTATGAGCATAGCATTATGTATAAATCCTGGATGTGCTCCTTGTTGACAAATATGCAAAACATAATCAAAAAAGATGCTTCCAAGAATTAACTTATCAGCATACCCAAAAACACTATCCTGAACAACTGATACCATGTCCAATAAATTTCTCCCATTCATTAAAATTTTTTATGAAATAATCAAATCCAAGCAGATTAAACCATTTTTGAAACATTTTAATCCTGAAATTATTTTCAGCTAAGTCCAAAATAGGTAAAGGATTTTTCTTATTGTTGAATGGGAGAGAAACAAGTTTGAAGTTTCTCTCTCTTACTTCACTACAGTTTTTAATCTTTTTGATTAAAAACTCATCACATTTTCCAAGAACATATTTCAAAGCAGTTTTTTCTCCAATACCTTTTTCAATTGGTGGAATATTGTCTGAACTACACCCAGCAATACTTTTAATGGATCGAAAATTAATCGGCAAAAGCCCTTCCCACTTTTCCATAAACCATTCTTCTGTAATCATTTCCTTTTTTATTACGTTGTAAATTCGCACATTTTTTGAAAGAATTTGGAATAAATCCTGATCTGTACTAATAATCAAAAAATTGGAATCAGGTTCATTCCTATAATCAATAATAAACTTTGCGATAAGATCATCAGCTTCATAGCCAGTTTTAATAAAATTATTTTTAAACCCAACTTCGGGCATGATTTCTGATCGAAGCTGAGATATTTGATCATAAAGATATTTCCTTTCTTTTTCTTGTTCCGGCGTAATATTTTTCTTTCGTTGTGCTTTGTATTCTGGAAAAATCTGTTTTCTATAGCTTAATCTGGAATCCCAGCACAAAATAAAATTATTGGATTTGAACTTTTTAAAAAGGCTTAATAATTGTTTGAAAACACCAAAAATAACCCCGGTCCTTTTATCATCATCATTTTCCAAATGTCCCATTGAATAATGTGCAATATGGCATAAATTGTTCATGTCTAATATTATGTATTTAATTGTATTTAGGTTTTCGTTTGATCTTGATAGACTCCTCGATTTCCCCCCATACTTTGTAAACGATTTCATCTAATTCCCTCTCAAGATTTTTTGATTCAATATGATTGATCAAGGTTGATTCAGTTCCAGTAAAAGCAAAATCAAGTGCTTCAATTTTATTACTTATCTTTGTCCAATATCCGTTTTCGACAAGGAATTTAATATTGGCAGAAAGGGAATCGACGCCATATTCCGTATAAATAGGAAATTCAACCTTCCTGTATTTTCCTGTTAGTTTATTCTTTGTAATTTTTGCTTGAACAATTGCACCAATTTCTCTGTCCTTTGATTTTATCTTTTTACCTACTGCAAGCCATATTTCGTGTGTACAATAAAACTTTAAGGCTTTTCCACCACTACGAATCCTTGGAGTGAATATGGCACCATATCCAAGATTGTCTCGTGTTTGGGAGATGATTAGTACAAGGGAATCAGAATATTTTATGTCTCGTACAACAACACGAAGCATTTCAGAAATCATTCTGGCCTTTTCTGTTTTGAAACCACCACCAATTTCCTTGTCCCTGGCATATTCTTCTGATCTTTTGTGTTCATCTTGGGATGAAAGTGCATCAAGACTATCCAAAATATAAATGAAAGGTTTCTTTTGTTGGATTGTTCTAACAAGAAAACCATAGACATCTTCAATTGTGTCTGAGGATTTTACAATCAAACGTTTTTCTGTTTTTGAACCGAACATTTTTGCAAGGTCCATTTCAAGAGCAGCTTCAACATCATCATAAAATAATTCGTAATTATCCAATTCCTTTCTTTTGCAAATTTCTGCCATCATGCTGAGTGCCAATAATGTTTTCCCGCTGCTCGAGTCTCCAATCAAATTGACAATCTTGCCTGAACCATATCCTCCAAGATGGTTATCGGAACAGGCAAGATTGAGCAAAGTACAACCTGTAGGAATCAGGATTTTGGACACTGATTCCGACAGGTTTTCAATTTGATTGGGCATGGATTTCTCATGCCCTTTTTTCATCTTATTTCTTCCTTTTCAGCGATTTCTTTATTTTGGCCTTTTCAAATTCATCCGCGCATTCATCATATAAATCACAGAAAGTGCAATCATCAAAATTATCAAATCCTTCACCAAATTTTGAATGAGGACATTCTGATTTTTCAGACTCATTTATCTCTTTAGGTTCTTCTTCGTCCTCATTTTTTTTAAAATCTTCTTCCTCTTCCTCTTCCTCATCAAAGACATCAATATCCTCTTCCTTGATTTCTTCCTTCAGTGGTTTCGCAAAAGAGGATTTCTTTTTAGTGATGGGCCCGTCAATCATAAAGTTCAGGGCCGTTTCCATTTCTTCATCCGATGGGTTCATCTTAACAATGGAGTCCAACGGGAAGGACTGTTCTAATATTTCATCAGGAATGGCCTCTTCTCGATCAACAAACCTATGCCCTACATAGATCAAAGAATCTCGTTCCTTACCATTTCCATCTGTATATTTTCCTGAGACTTTGATTGAAAAGGCAATTGATTTTCCCGTATCAACATCGGAAAAAACAACGGCACCACCGCCCCTTGGGGACTTGGCGATTTCATCTACGTGAGACTCGAAGAAAAAGTGCGCAACTTCCCAAATCTGGAGTCCTTTTGCTTCCTCTTTTTCATCGTCATGCACCCACACAAGATACACTGTCCTACGTTTGGGCGAAAACTTTTTCCATTCTTCGGTAGACAGTCTGTTCCTTGCGATCCAATCACAAATTGGATCGGTTTGTTGGAAATTCTTTGCTTTGCACACAAAGGGTTCCCTTTTTGGACCAATTCCATTATGCACGTACAAATCCAAAACATAAGAAACTTCACCTTCAGAAACTCTTGGATGATTGGGCCCAGCAAAGAAAGGAATGATGTCAATAATATGATCCCCCTTGGTCGGTTTCCAAAACTTGCGTCCTTCAGGAATCTTATTTTTATCGAAGATTGTTGGGTAGTTTCCACCTGCTGATTCGACTTGTTCATTATGTCGACTCATTAAGTTGTCCCGTTGTCGCTTAAATTTCTCCCTTAGATTTTTCATCGTTTATTTTTCTCCATTGTTTTTTTGCTTTTGAATATTGCCAGTGAAATTACACGTGTTAAAACATATATGGTAAGAATCATTCCAGGCCATGCAAAAAATAAAAATATTATATCAAACCATTGCACGTTTGAGCCTCCTTTTCGTATTTCCATCCTTTAGTTGAGCATGTTGTTCCTCCTGTGTTTTTGTTTTAATTTCTTCCGGTATCTCAATATTCTTGCTCGAAAAATATCCTGCTGCATAAAGCTGAGTGAGTCCGTCCAATGCCTTTCTTCTTGTTTCCAAAACGTTACAAATATTTTTAACTTTCCTGTATTCTTTGTCAAGTTCATATAAACTTGACAATTGTTCCTGATAATTTGGATTGGTTATAATCATTGAAAGAATTGCTGCTTCAGTGGGCTTTTTATCTGAATTTGATCGGATGTCCAAATCAATTTCAGCTTTTAGTTCTTCCAACTTGTCTTTCTTTGTGTTTTTCTGGAGTTCTAATTCAACGAGTTTTTCCCCGTATTCAAAAACCATATCCACTTGCTCAACCCAGCATTTTCCCAAATCATAAAAATCAACTTTGAAATCCATTTATTCCCTCCTTTCAATTTGAATTTGTTTAATCTTATTATAGCATCAAACTCTTAATTGTCGGTGAAAATTGAAGCGTAAACTGAAAGAAGTAACCCTGACATTCCGGCATCGAAATAATTCTCCGTGAAATTGAAAAGAATTGGAACCAAATGTACTTGATTTGAGTTTAGAATGCACTTATTCAAGTAACTCATAATTACCTGCCTTGCTGCTTCAGGTTGAATCGCGAGTCCATGAAGCAGCTTCCTACACTTCTCCCATTTAGTATTATTATCAAGCTTCTGATTGACCAACAATCTGCATAAAGAAATAATATCGGGATTATCTGCACCACTTGATGAAATCAAAGACAAAGCATCTTCTTCATTTAGACTTTCAATTGTATCTAATACTTTCAAAGCTTTCCCAGGAGAACCTTCTGTTTCAGCAAAGAGTTTTTCAAAGATTTTTCGTGAAACCTTTATCTTGGTTTGTTGGATAAGCTTACCAAATTCAGACTGTGCCAAAGGTTTCACTTCTCCAATAAAACATCTTCTTTTCAGTGTGTCCTTTAATTTTTCAGGGTTAGTTGTAGTGAGAACTATATAAACATTCTTTGACGGTTCTTCCAAAAATTGAAGAAGGCTTTCTTGTGCTGCTGTTGAAATCTGATGAGACTCTTCAAGAATATAAATCTTTTTGGTCCCATACAAGGGAGTGATTTTGGAATCAACGATAATTTCCCTAATTGCATCGATTCCTCTTGCATCAGCCGCATTTATTACTTGGATGCAAAGTGGATGAATGCCCAAATGATTTGCTACGATTCTCCCGAGAGTCGTTTTCCCACATCCTGATTTCCCTGTAAACAAATAAACCTGAACATTTTTGGATAGAGCATCCAATAAAGATTCTTTGAGAACACGGTTTCCAATAAATTCTTTCAATGTTTTTGGGCGAAGATCAATATGGAGTGGCATTTTCTTTCTCCTTTTCAAGAATTTCCTTCTTTGCTTTATGTATCACAATCTTTTTGACCTTTTGATAAAGTTTATTTATTGCTTTCATTTCATTTTCTTCTGTTGTTGCATCTTCCAAGCGCACAGAAAGACGAATACTTTCAAAATTTCCCAAATTAATCGTCACACCATACTCAACTTGTATATTTTTCATGGCTTCCAGTCCTTTTTATCATGCCAAGAACCATTTACGGGAGTGATACTAAATTCCACTTCAAATGGGACTAAAGCCCATTCAAATTTAGGCAGTTCCTCGTGTATGAGTCTATTCACTTCATCAGCAATGGTTTTCACCTCTTGTTCAGGAATATCAAATACAATTTCATCGTGAATTTCCAAGACCATTTTGGCACGAAGGTTATTTGTTTTGATGAACTTGCTTAACTGAATTGCAATCCATAATAAAATATGAAATGAGTGTCCTTGTATTGGATAATTACAGACTTGTTTTCGATCCATGTATCCTTGAAGTTTAAATCCAAAAAATGTTCTGATAAATCCATTTCTTTGATATTCTGAATTTATATCTTTCTTCCATTGTGAATATCCTTTAAACTGTTCATTCCAAAACTTATCCTCAACTAATTTACAATGTTCAAGGAAATCATTTTTGGACAGAATATTTCGTGTCTTGAGATGTTCTATCAAAGGTATCTCTGATTTTGTTCTTAGATTCAATGTCTCAATACAGGTTTTCCAAAGATTTTCTCCACATGCCGCCCAATATGATCCGTAAAATTGTGCAAATACCCACATATTCTTTGCATAGAAACGGATTTCCTTTGTGATTTCTTCTTTTGGAAGTGCCCAAATATTTGACGCTGCATCACGGTGCATGTCTGTCGTTGGGTCATTGATATAGTTTATCATAATTGCGTCTTGGTTATAACAAGCAGATGTTCTTACTTCAGCACCTGAGAAGTCAAATAGGAACAAAACATTTCCAGGTGAAGGTTTGATGCCTTTTCTAATAATTGGCTTAATCAGGTCATCCCTAACCGGAATATTTTGCAGATTGGGATTTGAAGATGAAGATCGATATGTGGAAACACTTCCAATTGAAAATATTGGATGAACAGAATTGTTGTATATTTCTCTTTTAAATTGTGCAAGATATGTCCCACGTACTTTTTCGAGTTTTCTTCGTTCAAGAAGTTTCGTAACAAAAGGAATGTTTATATCAGATAAGGTGTTTTTATCTACAGACAGATTTCCTTTGTTTGTATAGGTTGGTTTTAGTTTCAATACTTTGAATAATAACTCCCCTATTTCCTTTCCTGAGTCCAAGTTTATATCTTTTCCAAATAATTTTTTGTATTTCATATTTTCTTTGGATAAGAGAAGTTCTTTCTCAATTTGAAGAATCTGCTCAGAAATCATTTTATCTTGTTCATCAAAGTGCTTTTCATCAATACAAATTCCGTTTTCATACATTTCGGACAAAACCAATGTTCCATCATGGAATAGTTTGTATGGGAAAACTAAATCATTTTCTTTTAATTCCTTTTTTTGGATAGAGGAAATTATACTTCCATACCCAGAATCCTTTGCACAATATTCAAGCAATTCCATCAATGGAAACTTTTCCACACTATTGAATCCACTAGGATCATTACTTTGAAGAAATGAATTCACATTTCTATCATAGGGTCTAATCCCAAAGTTAAGATAGATCTGCATCTTCAGACCAGCAACACCACTTCGATTGTCCAAAATGTGTGCCGCAATCATGGTATCAAATCGCCACCGTTTTGGTTCGACACCAATGATGTGCTTTGTCCAACTGTCTTCAAATTGGATATTGTGTGCTTCAAGGGGACATACAGTAAAGATTCTTGCCAGAAGTTTTCTAATTTGTTCCTGTTCCTCAAAGCTGAAAACAGATTGATATTGAAAAGGAAAAGCAAAGGTTTTCCCATTTACAGACATGGATACGCAAACTATTTTGTGCCCAGGTCTAAAAGGTTTTAATCCAGTAGTTTCATAATCGAAATAAACAGTTTGTTTCTCTCTGGCTATTTGTTTAAGTAATTGGATAATACTTGGAAAATCTGTAATAAGGTCAAACTTCAAATCATACCTTGGAACTTCCTTCTTTTTCTTTATCCAAGAACAGGCTCTTTGCATATCTCTTGAATATACAGATTTCAAATTATAATTAAATTCATCGCACATAACATAACTTGGATGAAATACCGGCATTATCCAACAATTATATTTTTGATCTGGAATGATCTTACCATGAACAATAGATATTGCTATTTTCTCAAAGTCAGTAAAAAACAGTGTATCTAGTGCTGTGCTTCCAATAGGAATAATGAATTTTGGGGACAGTTTTTGAATAGTTTCTTCAACAAGAGGATGACAAAATTTAACTTCTTTTGCGGTTGGTGTTCTTGATCTTTTTTGCGAAACATTTGGCCAGCAATTAACAGCGTTAAATCTCCAGAAATCTGAATTGAAGTCCAATTTGTTTGCAGCAATTTGTTCTTGAAGAACTTGACCAGATTTCCCAACAAATTGTCTTCCTTGTTCATCCTCTGTTTTACCGGGAGCTTCTCCCAGAAGAAGAGTTTTGGTTTTCCCCAAACCAAATGGATTCATTTTGGATGACTTGCAATTTTTATATAATCCACATTTCAAACAATTTTCTTCCATTTGATTCAGAGAAAACAAACTCATTTTATCTCCTTTTAGTTTTGCTTAACCAACCCATCCCATTGAGTAGCTATAGCTGATGCTATTCCATACTTCATCAGGGAAGATGTCTCCTTGAATATATCATTCAAAGTGTCCTCCTGAACATGATTTTATATCACGAGAAAAGGATTCAATATTCAAAGCTCTGCTTTGATGACAGCTTGACTCTTTTCAGTAGAATTCCGCTCCCATTTATTCCTCATTTTTAATTGAAATAATTGAGATTCTTTCACCATCATTTATTTGAATAAATGGTTTCTCTTTAAACAAAAGGGTTTTATTGCTAAGTATGTCCAAATATTTGAGAAAAACTTTAAAAGATTTATTTCTATCAGTTTCCATCTCTATCGGAATTGATCGTTCAACTCTTCCATAGGAGAAGTTCCCAATCAACTTCAAACCATTTTTAGAACAGAAAATATCAATAAAATTTTCATCAGTGTTTTCAATAGACATGATTTTAACATCAGTTATAACTGGAGATAAATCAGGAAACTTGATTGAAAATTCTGTCTGTACATCCAAAAACTGTTCATAAGGAACAATATTCCCAGGTATATTTAGGGTACAACACAGATACATTTGTTCAAACTCATTTTTTGCGTACAAAGTATTGTCCTTGATGCAAACTTTTGTTGGATTGAACTTTAGAATCCTGTTAATCGTGTTAATATAAATGGAAAAGGTTTTGTCTACATTCAAATTATGTTGGACAATGCCAAGACGTATATTGTCTGTAGCAAACATATTTTTGGAATCGAAAAACACTTGTCCAAAAGATGACAGATTTGATCGAGCAGCATGTGCACTAATGAATTTCAAATCTTCAACATTGAAATCAGAATAATCTTTCTCTTCCTCAAGGATTTCTGTTTTATCCAAGAATTCATTCTCGATTTTAGCTATTTTGAATCTTAGCTTTTTACTCGACAGAATTAAATTGGAATCATCCTCTTTTTGTTTCCATTCATCACCTATTGTAGTTATTGCATGGGACAAAATAGGGAGGTGATAACATCCTTTAGGAATCTGCATCTTAATTTGAACATAAAGACTACCATTACACGCCCACAATATTTCGCCATCTGAATAAGCAAAATTACCTTGATATCCAACCTTTTCAGACAAAACGTCGCACATTGTTTGGATTGAGTTTTTGGACATTATCAGACTCCTAAAAAGTGAATCATGTAAATAGCTCTCAGAGCACGTTTAATCAGGGTGATAATGGATTTATCGACCAACAAATTATTCTTATTGGAAATCACTTTACCACTAAACAATAAAGCAAGAGCTTTTTTAATTTTGGTATCTGTTCCATGATCTTCATCATAGAGAGCAAGAACATTCCAAACACACCGAAGTTTATTGGCTTCCCTTACACAACCCTTAAGGTCCTTGGAGAAGGGAATTTTAGTTGTTTTGATCCACTCATAAACTTCATAGGAAGACATTGTAGCACTTTTAGAGACAAGAGCCTTCAATATGGCAGTGTCATCATCCTGCCCCTTATTAAGTTTCCCTGTGGCATAGAGTTCCTTGACCTTCATAAGAACCCTTTTTGGAAAAACTATTTTGGACATCTTGCCATTCAACCTATTTTTGAAATACTGTTTCTTTGGTAAAGAAATCATTGGTTCGTCTGTAGTTTCTTTTTTTGCCTTGGGTTTTCTCCCACGTTTCTTGGGTTTCTTGACAGGTTCAGGGTTTTCTACAATATCCAATTCTTGTTCGTCTTCTGTATCCAATTTTTGTTTGGTTTCCTTTTTTACTTTGGGTTTTCTCCCACGTTTCTTAGGTTCCTTGACAGGTTCAGGGTTTTCTACAATATCCAATTTTTGTTCGTCTTCTGTATCCAATTCTTGTTCGTCTTCTGTATCCAATTCTTGTTCGTCTTCTGTATCCAATTCTTGTTCG
>DYLN01000054.1 GCA_020722085.1 Melioribacter roseus | reverse complement strand
CCCAAAATTGTCATTAGAAATTTATATGGTATTATAAATCATTACAAATAAATAGGTTACGAAGGAATTAATATACATTAGATAAATCTGGGATTATTTCATGCCTACGGCATTTTATTCTCTTTTTTTTCATCTTGCTTCTACAAATATTTCATCCCTTTGGGATTAAAAAATATCCCGATAGGGATTGAATATTTATAGCATATTGTTAATAATAGTAAATAAAATCCCTTTAGGGATGATATATAACTAATTTTTTAGTTGAACTTACCATTATTTTTATCCCGGATTTGTCATTAGAAACTTTTCTTTAATGACAAATATGGGTTAAATAATCTGTGAAAATTCCCCGTAAAATACACGGGGCAAGCTGTGAAACCTGTCCCGATGCCTTTAATCGGGATTCGTGTCTCATTTTTTTAAAAAAGATTACTTTTTAGACAACCTCTCGTTATCGCTCTCTTTTTTGTTCATAAGTGAGATTATTCGATTTATATTTTGCATTTTTGTTCTAAGTCGGAAAAAGTTTTATCAATGCTTGAGAAAATTAAAGAACTTACTAAGGATACTGCTGTTTACGGCATCAGTACAATTGTAGGCAGATTTATCGGATTTATTCTTGTTCCTTTCTATACAAATGTAATTGATACAAAAGATTTCGGAATCTACTCTAATGTTTATGCTTACATAGCGTTTCTTAACGTAATTTTTATTTACGGTATGGATGCAGCTTTTATGAAGTATGCATCAATGGGTAAACCTGAGGAGAGAAGAGATCTGTTTTCAACTCCATTTTGGTTTGTTACTGCAACAACAATTTTGTTTTCAATTTTTCTTCTTCTTCTTAAATCTTCTTTAAGTTCCATGATGGAAATTCCGGAAAACTTCAGTACGCTTTACAATTATTTGATTATAATTTTATTGCTGGATACAATTGCATTAATTCCGTTTGCAAGACTGCGGCTTCAGAGGCATGCAGGAAAATTCGCTGCAATAAAACTCGGGAACATTTTTCTCAACCTTGGCTTAAATCTCTATTTAATATTAAAATTGAAGATGGGGATCGAAGCTATATTTCTTAGCAATTTAATTGCCTCTTTATTTTCACTTATTGTGTTGCTGCCGGATATTTTCAGTAATCTGAGATTTAAGATTGATAAAGAAATTTTAAACAAGATGCTGAAATTCGGAATTCCATATTTACCGGGTAGTATTTCTGCAATGATTGTTCAAGTTATAGATAGACCAATAGTACTTGCATTGACTGATGCCTCGACGCTCGGAATTTACCAGGCAAATTATAAACTCGGTATTTTTATGATGCTGATTGTATCGATGTTTAATTATGCATGGCAGCCTTTCTTTCTTAATAATGCTCAAGAAAAAAATGCAAAAGAATTATTTTCTAAAATATTTACTCTCTTTTTACTTTTTACAAGCCTGATATGGTTAGTGCTCTCATTGTTCATTGATGACTTTGCCAAATTCAGGATTTTTGACGGCGTTACAATAATCGGCAGTTCGTATCTCGGAGGATTGGTAATTGTTCCTATAATTTTACTCGGTTATTTATTTAACGGACTATACGTGAACTTCACCGCCGGAATTTATATAGAAGAAAAAACTAAATACTTCCCGTTAGTAACCGGTTCTGGTGCAATTGTAAATGTTGCAGTTAATTTTTTGTTGATTCCGGTTTTGGGAATAATCGGTGCAGCAATTGCAACTCTTGCAAGTTATATGGTTATGGCAGGCGGACTTTTTATATTCTCACAAAAATTTTATAAAATCAATTATGAGTATGATAAGATTATAAAAATATTTGTTATGATATTTATTACCGGCGGTCTTTACTATCTTTTCTATTACAGTTTAGGAGTAACTTTCGTAGTAAAAATTTCTTTGCTGCTTTTATTTATTGGGAGTCTGTTTATATTGAATATTGTAGAATTTTCCGAAGTTAATAAACTGACAAAGATTTTGATGCGCAGAGTAAAATCATTTTAAAATTCAAGCTGATTTTTATTTTCATTTCTTCGTAAATTAGCAGTACATACCAAAAAGAAAAAACATGGAAGAAATTCACATAAAAATAAAAAGAGTTTTGAATAAATTTAACGACATTCCATTACCCGAATATGCAACTGATGGAAGTTCGGGGTTGGATTTACGTGCTGCAATTGATAATGAGTATATTCTTCAAGCAAAAAACTTTGCATTAATACCGACCAATCTTAGTGTCGAAATTCCTTATGGATTTGAAATTCAAATCAGACCGCGGAGCGGACTTGCAGCAAATTACGGCATTGGTGTTTTAAATGCACCCGGCACAATTGATTCCGATTACAGAGGCGAGATCAAAGTAATACTTTTTAACTTTAGTGAAAACGATTTTACTATAAAACCGGGGGATAGAATAGCCCAAATGGTTTTAAGCAAAGTCTGGAAAGCAAATATTGTTGAAGCAAAAGAATTAAATAATAGTAAAAGAGGCGAAGGCGGATTCGGTCATACGGGGAAATCTTAAAATAGAAAATATATAAGAAAAAAATTGCATCGGTGCATGAAAAGAAGTATGACTGCACGAAGTTAAATCATGTATACATCAAACATGCAGTTATGCAAACACAGTTTTTTATAGGAAGGTTTTTTAATGGGAGATTTTGTACATCTTCATAATCATTCACATTATAGTCTGCAGGATGCAGCCTGCACAGTCGACGATCTGGTAAACACAGCCGTTGAAATGAATATGCATGCTATTGCTTTGACCGACCACGGTGTGATGTTTGGAATCCCTGAATTTTATAAAAAGGCAAGGAAGGAAGGAATTAAACCAATTCTCGGGATTGAAGCTTATATCGTACCGGAAGGAAGCAGATTCGATAAACGCGGTGAAAACGATGCAGGCAGGAAAAAGTCGAAACACTACAACCATCTTGTGTTGCTTGCAAAAAATAAAACCGGTTACAAAAATTTAATTAAGCTTTCAACGCTCGGTCATACAGAGGGTTTCTACTACAAGCCTAGAATTGATATGAACCTGCTTACTGAGTTCAGTGAAGGATTAATATGCACTTCGGCTTGTCCGGCAGGACCAATTTCCACGCATTTAATTAACGACGATTATAAGAAAGCAAGAACATTTGCAGTTAGGTTGCATGAAATTTTTAATGATGATTTTTATCTGGAGATTCAGGACCACGGATTAAACATCGAAAAACCTATACTTGATGGAATGCCTAAGCTTGCAAAGGAACTCGGAATCAAATTAGTAGCAACAAATGATATTCATTACATAAAAAAAGATCATGCAATTCCTCATAACATTTTGCTTTTGCTTGGGGATAAAACTGGTACAGCCGATTATAATGATTTGAGGTACGGAACCGATCAGATTTATTTTAAATCCATCGATGAGATGAAAAATATTTTCAAAACTTATAAAGGTGCGATCGAAAATACGCTGGAGATCGAAGAAAAGATTGATGTGAATCTGGATTTTGAAGGTCACCTTTTTCCGAAATTCCCGGTGCCGCCCGATTCGAAAGTAAAGACGCTGGAAGAATATCTGGCGCAGCTTGCAAAAGCAGGTCTCGAAAAAAAGTTCAAAAAAATTAATAAAGATATTGAAGATAGATTTGAGTATGAACTTGGCGTAATTAACCAAATGGGTTACGCTGGTTATTTTCTTGTGGTTCAGGATTTTATAAATGCTGCTAAGTCGAAAGGAATTCCTGTCGGTCCGGGAAGGGGCAGTGCCGCAGGAAGTTTGGTGGCTTACGCTTTGGGAATTACAAATGTAAATCCGCTTGATTATAATCTTTTGTTTGAAAGATTTCTTAACCCTGCAAGAAAATCGATGCCCGATATTGATGTGGATTTTGCCGATGACCAGCGCGACGATGTAATCAAATACGTAAAAGAGAAGTACGGCGAAAATTCCGTTTGCCAGATTATTACGTTTAACAGGCTTTCTTCTAAGGCAGTAATAAGGGACGTAGCACGCGTTTTGAAAATTCCTATTCCTACAGTAAATAATATCACAAAATGGATCCCATCAAAATTCGGGCGGGTTTATACGATCGATCAGGCGCTTGAAGAAGTTCCCGAACTCAAATGGGTGAAAGAATCGGAAGATCCTCAAATTCAGGATTTGATAAAATATGCCAGAATATTAGAAGGGATGAACAGAAACGCCTCAAAGCATGCAGCAGGTGTTGTTATTGCCCCGGGAGAAGTCAGCGATTATGTGCCGTTGGCTATTTACGGCGACAGCAACGACATAGTAACGCAGTATAACATGAAGGAACTTGAAAATGCCGGCTTGCTGAAAATGGATTTTCTGGGACTTCGTACTTTATCAATTATAAGAGACACAATTGAGCTCGTAAAAAAATCTAGGAACATTGAAATTGATATTGAACAAATACCCATTGATGATGAAAAAACATATAAACTTTTCTGGCAAGGAAAAACTACTGCTGTATTCCAGTTTGAATCTGCTCCGATGAGAGAATATTTGAAAAAGTTGAAACCTACAAGTATTAGCGATCTTGCTGCAATGAACGCACTTTACCGCCCCGGTCCAATGGAATTTATTGACGATTTTATTGCCTGCAAACAAGGCAAGAAAGAAATCAAATATTTGCATCCTGTGCTGGAAGATATCTTAAAAGAAACTTACGGCATAATTGTTTACCAGGAACAGGTAATTCAGATTGCAAATAAAGTTGCGGGAATGAGCCTTGCAGAAGCCGATTTATTGCGCCGGGCAATGGGCAAAAAAGACCTTGCTGCTATGAAAGAGCAAAAAACAAAATTTACTGAGGGGGCTGTCAAAAACGGAATTTCAAAAAAAATTGCCGAAGAGATTTTTGATGTGATAGATAAGTTTGCCAACTACGGCTTTAATAAAAGTCATGCTGTAGCATACAGTGTTGTTGCATATCAAACCGCCTATTTAAAAGCACACTTTCTGCAGGAATTTATGGCAGCCAATCTAACAAACGAGTTCAGCGACGTTGATAAAGTAACTAAACTTTTAGATGACTGCCGCAAACTGCATGTTAAAGTTTTGCCGCCGGATATTAACAATCCTTCCGTTAAATTTGATGTAAAAGATAATAATATAATTTTCGGAATGGCTGCAATTAAAAATGTAGGAGTTGCAGCGGTTGAAGAAATTGTTAGAGCAAAAAAAGAATTGAAAACAAATTTTACTTCCATTTTTAATTTCTGCGCGAATGTTGATACCCGTATTGTAAATAAAAGAGCTTTGGAAGGATTGGTTGTAGCCGGCGCATTTGATTCTTTAAAAGGAACAAGAGCACAGCAGTTTGCTGCGATAGAAAATGCACTGAGCTTTGGAAATAGATTGCAGACTGCAAAAGCTGCCGCAGCGGAAAGCTTGTTCGGCTTGTCTGAAGATACAATACAACTTGAAGAGCCATCGCTTCCTAATGTGCAGGAATGGGAATCAAAAGAAATGATGGCAAAGGAAAGGGAAGTGCTCGGCGTTTATTTGACCGATCATCCGCTGTCGAAATTTGAAATTGAATATAATTCGTTTGCAACATTGCGTCTCGGCGAACCTTCGACTTATAATTTTAACGAAACAGTGAGAGCTTGCGGAGTAATAACTCATCTGCGTACAAAAATTGATAAGTCTGGCAAAAAAATGGCTTTCTTTAAACTGGATGATCTTACCGGTTCATGCGAATGTTTAATGTTTTCTAAAGCATATTTTGAATATGAATCGATTATAGAGCCTGAATCGACAGTGCTTATAGTTGGTAAATTGGAAAGCAGCGGAGACGCAATTAAGCTTCATGCACACGAAGCATATTCTCTTTCCGAAGTTAAAACAAAACTAACAAAGAAGCTGGCTGTGATAATTGACCAATCAATGCATGGATCCTCAACTATTACTGAATTGAAAAAAATCTTTGAAAGTAATGAAGGGAACATTCCGGTTTTTATCAGATTTAAAGAAAATGGTTCTTTCCATGATTATGGTATTGATTATAAAGTAAAGTTAACGGATGTACTGCTAATGAGTATTTCGAATTTGGTGGGCGAAGAAAATTTAATATATATTTCCTGAATATAATGGTGCATTGTTGATGATGGAATGTTTTGCACATAAATATTGTATGTTCATACTTCATGCACCCCATGCATCCTGTCAATTTGATTTCATTTTCCGATTTCTTATGTTTGAAAACTTTTATAAAAAACATTAGGAACGATAATGGAAAAAAAATGGGCACTTGTACTTGGTGCCTCAAGTGGATTTGGCGGAGCTTCTGCTGTTGAACTTGCTAAAGAAGGTTACAATATCTTTGGAATTCACCTTGATCGTCAGGCTACAATGCCGCTTGTAAATCAAATTATTAAAAAAATAGAGAAAACCGGTCAACATGCAGTTTTTTTTAATATAAACGCCGCAGATTCAATTAAAAGAAATGATGTCCTTGATGAAATAAAAGAAAGATTTGCTGTCAAGGATCATTCCCTCATTAATGTACTGATTCACTCTTTAGCCTTTGGAACACTCAAACCTTATATTTCAAAAAAAGCAGATGATTGTATTACTCCCGCTCAAATGACTATGACATTAGATGTAATGGCTCATTCATTAGTTTACTGGACACAAGGTTTGGTACAGAGGGATTTACTTGCAAGGAACGGGAGAATTTTTGCTCTTACCAGTGCAGGTTCACACACAGTAATTCCTTACTATGGTGCCGTCTCTGCAGCTAAAGCTGCACTGGAAGCACATATCAGACAATTGGCAGTTGAATTGGGCGGAATGGGAGTTACTTGTAATGCAATTATGGCTGGTGTAACCGATACACCTGCTCTAAGAAAAATTCCGGGTAATGATAAGATGTTGAATTCAGCAAAGCTTAAAAATCCCGGCGGACGTCTTACGACACCTGAGGATGTAGCGAAAGCTATCGTTTTGCTTTGCAGTGATAATGCGTCATGGATTTCTGGGAATACAATCGGTGTGGACGGCGGCGAGTACATTGTGAATTATACAGGCGACAAAGTCAGCGTACAAATAAAATAGATGAGATAAAATAATGACTGAGTTTTCCTTTTCCGATGAACAACAAATGCTTCGCAGCATGGTTCGCGATTTTGTTAATAATGAAATTAAACCTATTGCATCCAAAATTGATCAGGAAGAAAAAATTCCCCGCGACTTAATTTCTAAACTTGCTGAACTCGGCATTCTTGGTGTGTCTTTTCCCGAAGAGTACGGCGGCGGCGGTTTTGGGGAAGTTGGCTATTGTTTGGTTCAGGAAGAAATAGCACGCGGTTGTCTTTCAACAGCTACTTTTATCGGCGCGCATCAATCAATCGGCGCTAATGTAATTTATTTGGGCGGCAGCGAAGAACAAAAACAAAAATATTTGACTCCGCTTGCCAAAGGAGAAAAGATCGGAGCCTTCTGCCTTACGGAAGCACAAGCCGGTTCCGATTCGTTTAATTTAAGAACAAAAGCACATCTTGACGGAAATGAATGGGTGCTCAACGGAGAAAAATTATGGATTACAAACGGCGGCATTGCAAATATTGTTTCTGTTTTTGCCAGGACAGAAAAAGGTATTAGTGCTTTTATTGTTGAGTCCGATAGACCCGGCTTTTATGCAGGTCCACCTGAAAAGAAAATGGGAATTAAAGGCAGCACAACAAATCCTATTACTTTCGATAACGTAAGAATTCCGAAAGAAAATTTGATTGGCGTGGACGGAAGAGGATTTATACTTGCAATGAAAACCCTTGATGCCGGCAGACTTGGGCTGGGCGCTGCATGTGTAGGTGCGGCAAAAGAATTGCTTGAACTCTCTACTCAATATGCTAAACAAAGAAAGCAATTCGAACAAAGTATAAGTCATTTTCAAGCAATTCAATTTATGCTTGCGGAAATGGCTGCTTTGATTTATGCTATGGAATCAATTGTTTACAGAACTGCCGTCGATTATGACCTTAAAAAAAATATCTCAAGACAATCGGCAATTGTAAAATTATTTTGTTCGGAATCGCTTGACAAGATTGTTGATTATGCGTTGCAGATACACGGCGGCATAGGCTATTCCCGCGAATTGCCGATCGAAAGATTTTATAGAGATTCCAGAATTAACAGAATTTTTGAAGGTACTAACGAAATTCAGAAAAGTATTATTGCTCACGAAGTACTGAAAAGAAACGGAGTTTTATAATAAATTAAAAAGGAGAGTTGTATTTAATGAAACCGTTAACATTTACTGATGGTAATTTTGAAAGCGAAGTTATTAAATCCGATAAACCGGTGATTATTGATTTTTGGGCAGCATGGTGCGGTCCATGCAGAATGATTGCCCCAATCATTGAAGAGTTAGCTGCTGAATATGACGGAAAAGTTAAAGTTGGCAAGCTTGATGTAGATGAAAATCAACAAACAGCGATTAAATACGGCGTAAGAAGTATCCCAACAGTTTTATTTATAAAAGATGGTGAGGTGAAGGAAGCTATTATCGGAGCAGTACCAAAATCTATGTTTGTTGATAAACTTCAAAAGCTGATTTGAAATTACGTAATCATATAACTTAGGGGAGTGATTTACAAAAATGACCGGCAAAAAAATTCTTATTCCCGAAGAAATTAGCGAACAATTAATCAATAACCTTTCGAACGACTTTGTAATAGATTACAAACCTAAGCTTAACGCAAAAGAAATTCCGGCAATTATTTTTGATTACAATATTATTATTGTCAGAAGCAAGACAAAAGTTAACGCTGAAATAATAAATGCCGGTGAAAATTTGGAATTGATCTGCAGAGCCGGAACCGGTGTTGACAATATTGATGTTGATACTGCAACACGCAAAGGAATACCTGTAATGAACACGCCGGGGGGCAACACAATTGCAGCCGCGGAACACACAATGGCATTGCTGCTTGCTCTTTGCAGACACATACCTCAGTCCAACATTTCCTTAAAAAATGGAAAATGGGAACGGAGTAAATTCAGCGGTACGGAATTGTACGGCAAAACTCTCGGTATTGTTGGCCTTGGGAAAATAGGAAGAGAAGTTGCACTCAGAGCGAGGTCGTTCGGAATGTCGATTATAGGCTACGATCCGTTGATATCTAAAGAAACTGCAGAACAATTTGAAGTAAACTTGTGCGATTATGAAAATTTAATTTCTTCATCCGATATTATAACTTTACATATACCTTTAACCGGCGAAACAAAAAATTTAATTTCTGCTGCTGCGATTAAAAAATGTAAAACCGGGGTAAAAATTATTAATTGTGCTCGCGGCGGCTTGGTCGATGAGAAAGCTGTAGTTGAAGGCTTAAACAGCGGAAAAATTTCGGGTGCAGCGTTCGATGTTTATTCTGAAGAACCACCGCGCAATTTGGAATTGATAAATCACCCCAAAGTTGTAGCAACTCCTCATCTTGGTGCTTCTACCGAAGAAGCTCAGGAGAAAATCGCTGTGCAGCTTGCAGACCAGATTAAAGCATGGCTGAATAACGGTAAGCTGGAAGGATGTATAAATGCAATAAATCTCAAGTACATAAACGACGAAAAAGTAAAGCCGTTTTTGGACTTAGCGGAAAAAACCGGAAGAATACATTCGCAAATTGTTAAAGGAAGTTTCGGCAAAGTTATCCTAAACTTCCACGGAAACTTTTTATCAAAATATGTTGACGTAATTAAAGCTGCATACTTGAAAGGCTTAATTCAAAATCTGGTTACACCGCCTGTCAACTATATTAATTCGACATTAATTGCTTCCGAAATGGGACTTTTAGTTGAAGAAAAAATACTTCCGGCAGATAAAATTTATTCAAATTTATTTTCGGTCGTACTTCAAACAAACAACGAGCGCTTGAAAATTTCCGGAACAGTTACTTTAAATAATAACCCGCTGATAACTTCAATCGGAGAGTATCACTCGGAAATAAAACCTGAAGGAAATTTGTTGTTGTATTATAATCAGGACAGACCGGGCGTTCTTTCAAAAGTTAGTTCTGTGCTTGCCGATTTTAATATTAATATTGCAGGATTAAGCCTTAGTCGTCTGGGCAAAGGATTGGATGCAATGACAATTATAAATACCGATGAAGTTGTAAAAGAAGAAATTCTCGATGAATTATTGAAGGTTGAAGAAATTCGGTCAATTCATTCAATACAATTTTGACCCAAAAAAGCAATTTATTAATCTTTATAAATTCCTTGACAAAAAGAACCTTGTATGTTAAATTCATATAAAAATTTATAGTTTTTATACAAAAACATCATTTTGGCGCTATTAATAAAATATAAGTAAGAAATTAAAAACCGGATTTGCCCTCGATTCGAGCAGGACACCGGGGAGTTATTTTGCTTTTTGACATTTATCATTTTCGGTTTTATCGAGAATTTTAGTCCGGCAATATTTTGAGCCGGAAATAGTAATGTCGAGTAAAAATTATTATTAACAAAAAAGGAGGAGAAAGCTATTGAAAATTTTTTTACAATTTGCACACACCCTAACACCCTTTCATAACATTACCAATTAAAATGGAGAGAAATATGTATGAACAAAAATTTTACTTCTTTTTACTTTATTACGGTTAAAGGTTTTACTTTCCTATTAAGTCAGTTTTCTTTCGGAATTAAGTTAAATGCTGTTTTTTGTTTTTGCTTTTTTAATAATTAATTATTTAGAAGGAGGCTGTATGAAAAAAGCTGATAAGTTTAAGCTGCTGACTTTTCTTAGTATCAGCTTAATTATCTTTTTAAGCAGTTGCATTGATACAAGTGTACAGGTCATACCCGATAGCTTCAATTTACGATCACAATTTAAGATTGTCAATTTAAATGCTGGCGTTGGCAATGCAACGTTTACAATTAAAGATGCCAATGGTACAACTGTTACAACAGTATCAAATCTTGCCTTAGGCAGTGACGGTCCGGCAGAATTTTTTGACACACCGGCAGGTTCAAAAACATTTAATATCTCATATTCTGGAATAACTACACCTGATGAGATCAAATTATCTCTTCCTTCGGATAAAAAAATCAGATTATTTTTGATTGGAGATGCTGCCACCAGAACATTAGTGTTTACTTCACAACGTTATCTCGAAGCTGCAAAAGGGACGGATTTGGGAAAGTCAATATTCCTTCCTGATACTACAGGTGTAATGATTTTTAACGGCTCTATTGATGCTAAAATTGACAGTGTTAATTTCAGCGGAGGCGGTGTTAACAAAACTCTTGCTGTTTCTGTAGCACCAGGTAAGGGCAGCGGTGGTTACAGCAAAATTAAGACTGCAGCAAGTTACAATGTTACTATTTATTCCGGTGATGCTGCTGTTTTAACAACAACTATGCAGGCGCAGTCGGAAAGCAGATATACTTTAGTTCTTTACGGATCAAAGGCTGCAAGTACATTGCAAAGCAAATCGTTCCTTGATGATTAGTAATAAAAAGTTTAATAAAACTATTTCGGAGGTAAATAATATGTTTCGAAAAATTATTTCATTAATGAGTTTTATTTTGCTGTTTGCTTCGGTTGTGCTGGCTCAAACGGGCAGGGTTTCCGGAACTGTCATTGACCAGCAGACTGGCGAACCGCTTATTGGTACCAACGTTATTATTATGGGTACTAATTTCGGTTCTACAACCGATGCCAACGGTAATTTTTTAATAACTCAAGTGCCGGCTGGTACATACAGTGTAAGAGCTTCCTATATTGGTTACCAGACGGTAACAGTTGAGGGAATTAGAGTTGTATCCGGTTTAACAGCCGAGGTAAATTTTAAACTCCCCTCAAGCGACATTGTTACGTCTGAAGTTGTAATTGTTTCTCAAAGACCGTTAATTGAAAAGAGCGCGACAAATGCTGTTAGAATTGTAGGTGCAGAAGATATAACGGCGTTGCCGGTTAAGGATCTTAACGACTATGTTGCTATACAACCCGGCGTTGTCAGACAAAACGGAAGGACATTTATCCGCGGCAGCAGGCCTGACGAAACCGGCTACATTTTGGAAGGTGCCGATATTAAAAATATTTTGGATAGAAACGGCGGTAATCTTGTTACAACCACTACCGATGCATTGCAGGAAATTCTGGTTCAAGCCGGCGGCTTTACTGCAGAGTATGGTAATGCTAATGCCGGTATTATTCAGCAGGACTTTAAGACCGGAACAGATAAATATCATTTTTCTTTGAGATTGGAAACCGATAACTTCGGCAACTATCCCGGCGACCAATTCCTGGATACTTATTCTTATGGATATTCAAATTATACACTTACAGCCAGCGGACCTGTAACAAATAATTTAAAGTTGTTCTTATCCGCAGAAAATAATTTCATTAGAGATTATTCGCCTATGTTTTTTGAACCGAATCCTCAATATTATTCGGACGGCTCAAGATTTGATAATACAAAGATTTTTGATACCGGCGTCTATGGCGGCAACACTAATGAAGGACAGATATTAACCTGGCATGGAGGTAATATCCCCGGAAGATACCAGAATCGTTATACTTTTAATGGTACAGCCTTACTTGATATGAAACCGCTTATTGTAAGATTAGCGGGTGCATTTACTACACAAAAAACAAGAAGTAATAGTCCCGATATAAGAAGCCTTTTTGATACACAAAGGCTGCCGATTACAGATCAGACAAATTTACTGCTGAACTTAAAAGCAAATTATTTCATAAGCTCGAATTCATACCTCGAAGCAAATATTAACTACTTTGATCAAAGAGGTAAGACTTATGATCCTTATTTCGAAGATAATTTTCCTGCGTACAGCGACAGTTTAGCAGCTGTTCAATACGGCTGGACATATTTCAATCGTTTCACTTCACCAGTAGCTTACGATTTTTATGGGTTCCCATTTAATCGTCCCGGGGCTACACTGACAGGATATGCAAAGAGTAATAATAACTATATTGGCGGTTCTCTTGCTTATACTGCACAATTAGCAGGCCATGAATTAAAGGCAGGCGGTTCTGTTCAGCGCTGGACAGTTAGGAATTGGGGTAA
This sequence comes from Melioribacter roseus, assembly GCA_020722085.1. Classification (GTDB taxonomy): domain Bacteria; phylum Bacteroidota; class Ignavibacteria; order Ignavibacteriales; family Melioribacteraceae; genus Pyranulibacter. Next base: position 8,300 of record DYLN01000054.1, on the reverse strand, counting down.
TGGTGCTCCGGCTACTTTTCTTTCTACAATTTTACAGAACCCGGATAAAGCAAACAACCCGGATTCCTTGCTTTCGCTAATAGGAGCGTCTTTGTACTTTAACTTTAATAATTATGGCTATGACCCACTAGGAAGAGAAACAGATGCCTATCCGTTCGGTCCTAAACATCCTGTAATTGGCTCGGCATACGTACAGGATAAGCTCGAAATCAGCGATTTAATTATTAATGCAGGTTTACGATATGATTATATAGATATGGATAGCTGGAAGTGGGTTAATCCTAAATTACCAGTTGTTAATAGAAAAGATAATTCAATTCCTAAAGATCAATTAACAAGCGGTTCTGTATTTAGTTATCTTTCCCCGAGACTTGGTTTTTCGTTTCCGGTAACCGATCAAACTGTTTTCCATTTGCAGTATGGTAAATTTGTTCAAGCACCGAGTCTTGACCAGGCATACAGAGGTATTTACACCTCGGCTGCCATCTTAACTTCAAGCAACCTGTTCACTAACCCGATTGCTTATGATCCCGAACCAATAAGAACAACACAGTATGAAATTGGATTTACACAGCAGTTTACAGATTTTGCTGCTTTTGATATAACCGCATTTTATAAAGATATTAAAGGGCAATTGCAATACGGATATGTATTTACTGACCCCGGTGCTCCAAGAGCCTCTTATGCTGTGTTCCAGAATCAGGACTTTGCAACTACCAAAGGTATTGAATTAAGCTTGAAGATAAGAAGAGTAGAAAGAGTTAGAGCCGAAGTCAACTATACTTTTTCAAGTGCATCAGGAACCAACTCATTTTCCAATAGTGCAATTGGTTCATTGGAAGTAAATAAAAATGCACCAACAGTTCTTTTGCCTCTTGATTATGACCAAACCCACAGAGGGGCAGTAATGCTTGATTATAGATGGGGCAAAGATGACGGCGGTCCTATTCTCGAACAGCTTGGTTTCAATTTCTTGTTTACATTTAACAGCGGTCATCCTTTTACTTATGCTGAATGGCCTGGTCTGCTGCAGAGCCGTGCTTGGACAGGTGGTTTGATACCTGCAACCGATACAAGAGGAAGAAGACCGATAGGTCCTCCCAACTCATCTACTACACCATGGGTCTATAATCTTGATTTAAGAATAGACAAGACAGTATCCATCTTTAATCTGGATGTTAATTTCTATGTTTATGTTCAGAACCTGCTGAATACAAAGAACGTAATAAATGTTTACGATTTTACAGGCAATGGATATAACGATGGGTTCCTTGAAACGAGCGATGCTCAGCAGGTTATTGCAGGCAGCAACTATACACAAAGATTTGTTGATCTCTACCAGGCGCTTAATTTAACAAATAGACAACACTTATTAGCTGTAAAAGGTATTGATATTTATGGCTCACCGAGGCAGCTGCGCGCTGGTGTATTTATTAATTTTTAATTGAGAGAAATTCGGTTACCTCGTGAAAATTAAAAACTTGTGGAGGTTTTTATATGAGAAAATACAATAATGTAACATTTTACACTTTGCTGCTTTTGCTTTTTTCCTTTTTACTTTTTAGCACAGTCTCATTTGCTAAGGGTGAAGGGAAAAGCAAGGTGCAGCGGTTTGCTAAAACTACGGATAACCCGGCGTCAAGTGTTATTGATATCAACAATATTACAACCTGGGTTAATGATTACGGCTTTCATGACTGGGTAATATCTTCTTCATGGAACGGTGAATTTCCAAAAGGAAGCAGTATCGGAACCATTTTTGCCGAAGGCATTATGTGGGGAGGTCAAGTGCATGATGGACAAGACCCACTTGTAAGAGTTAACGGAGCAGAATATTCCAGTAATAATCTTCCTGTCACACGTTTATTTAGAGTCAGACCTGATTATCAAACAGCAGATTTAACGGGTGATGCTGCTAGCTTTAACACCGTTGGACTTGGAGCTGTTACACCGGCTATGGTTCAAGCACTTTACGATCAGTATCAAACTGATTGGAATGAATGGCCTGCAAAAAGATCTGAATCACAACCTGGTGAGGGGGCACTTTTTGACGACGTTGACAAAAATGGGCTATATGATCCCACAGTCGATATTCCTGGGATACCTGGTGCATCGCAAACTTTGTTTATTAAATATACCGACCTTGGAACAACCTCTCTTTGGGGTGCACCCCCAATTGGTTTTGAAGTCAGCGAAACTTATTGGGCTTATGCTTATACTGGTGCTTTGGGTAATGTTATTTATAAGAAAGTGGACCTTGTTTATAAAGGTACTCCCAAATCTGCTTCTGATTCACGGGTGGATAGCCTATACTTTTTACAGTGGGCTGATCCTGATGTAGGTGCTTCCGGAGACGATTATGCAGGTTGCGATACCACATTAAACTTAGGTTATGCTTATACTGCAGGTACAAGTGACCCAACCTATGCTGCGATAGGTTTGCCTTCGCCTGCTATAGGGTATGACTATCTACAGGGTGTCTCTCAGAAGACAGGTAATCCGAGTGACAGCGCTATCTTCAACTTGAAGTGGCGTAAAGGCTATAAATATGTAAATAGAAAACCGATGAGTTCATTTGTTTATTTTGCTGCCGGCGGCTCATGGAGTGACCCGCCTCATAGCTATGTCGGGGCATTACAGTTCTATAATATGATGAGAGGAAGAAAACCCTCTCCTGCTTATCCTTCGGGGGAACGGTTCCCTGATAATGTTGCAGATTATAATGACTTAGGAGTGTTCTTATTGACTGGTGACCCTGTTACTGGTACAGGCAAACTTGACGGCTCTCAGGATCCAGCGAGCGATAGAAGAATTTTGGTTATTAACGGGCCTATCACCCTGCGCCTCGGCGATACCGCACAGGTTGTGCTTGCAATGGTAGGGGGTTTTGGTGCCGATAACGTAGGCAGTGTTGCTGCAATGAAAACTAATGATGCTACAGCTCAAATTGTTTACGACCAGTTATTCCAATTACCGCAAATTGCCCCACCTCCAGTTGAAGTTAGCCAACTCGATCAAAAAATCGTTCTTAGCTGGGGCGGTAATGCTTCTGCTGTCAATAAAATAGAAAGTTTTTCTGATCAGGGTTACAATTTTGAAGGTTATGTTGTATACCAATTACGTTCATCGAGTGCAAGTCTTACTGACCCTGACAATGCTATTAAATTAGCAACTTATGATCTAGTAAATGGAATAACCAATATTCTCGATAGTGTAGTTACCTCTGATGGGGTTACTTTACCCCAAGTAGTGGAAAACGGAAAAGATGCTGGAATAGCACGTTCAATTACTATAACTCAAGATGCGTTTACTAAGACGCCACTAAGAAACGGACAGGCATATTACTTTGTAGTTGTTTCTTATGCCTATAACCCTGCACCTTTGCTGCCTTTCCACTCATTAAGGTCTGCTGTTGTAGTTAAAACAGCGGTTCCGCAGATGCCTCTTCCTGGTGTTAGGTTACCTGATGCTACTCAGGTTATTCAAGCAAAACATACATCCGGGGCTAGTGATGGTTCGGTTACAGCATATATTATCCAGCCGGATAAACTTACGGGTCATACATATCAGGTTAAATTTAAAGATGATCCCAATTTGGGTCTAGTTTGGGGAGTTTATGACGGTTCTACTGTTAAACTTGATAACCAAACTAATCAAAGCGGTGATAATAATTACCTGTTTGTAGATGGGTTGCAAATTAAAGTAGAAGGACCAGCATATAAGGGTGTAGACTGGAGTTATACTGGGCCTAGATGGTTGAGTGGCGACCCTGCTAACGGCGGTGATTTAATGTTTGGTTCCGTTTTCTTAGGAGCTAATTTCTGGGGTGAAACCACTGTTGAACCTGCCAACTTGCAAAGTCTTCATGTAGATGCTTATAAGGTTCAGTCCTATATTGATGCTAATGGAAATGGTAAGTACGATATTGGAGAGATTTATACAGTAGATCCTGATAAAGGACAATACGCGAACTTCTATTCTACATGGGGTGCAGGAAAGTGGACAAAAACAGGTTTGGTTCCATTTAAGTTTTACGCAATTGAACCTGATGGTTCTCAGCGGCAGGTTGATGTTATAGTGAGAGATAGAGATGGCAACGGGCAGTGGGACCCCGATAATGGTACGGATATTCGGTATAATTATATATTTGTTCTGAATACTACTTACGATCCTACTGGTAACGATTGGAATCCTACCGCAGGTGGTAGGGATTTTATGGGTGAAATTTTGCAGAATGGTGGACCAGTATTGTGGGTAGCATGGTGGTATCCAAGAGGGACTCTGGAACAATTTGCAGCCGATTTTACAATGGACTTTATAGCTCCCAAAGTACTTACAAGCGCTGATGTATTTACATTTACTGCTCCGGCAGTTACAAACGATCCTAATCTTGCAAAAGACGATGTTGATAAAGTTAATGTATTCCCTAATCCGTATTACGGATTTCAGTATAGAGAAACTTCGCGAAGTGACCATTACGTAACATTCAGTCACTTACCAGCTAATGCAACAATCAGAATATTTGATTTGGCAGGTGTTTTGGTTAAGACTATTAAAAAGGCTGATCCGACCCAGTTTATAACATGGAATCTGCAGAACAATGATAATTATCCGGTAGCAAGCGGTATATATATTGTTCATATTGATATGCCGGATTTAGGGAAAACCAAAATATTAAAATTAGCAGTAGTACAAGAACAACAAATATTGAGAGTATATTGATAATGAGAGGAGAGGCTGTCCAAAAAGTAACCAATCTCGTTCCTCGACCAACGTCTCGTTGGGAACGAAGGAATGACGAAAATTACTTTTGGGTAACCTCCTCTTTTATAAATTAAATTTTTAATTGGAGGAAAATATGATTTATTTGAAAAAATTATTCATGATCCTTTTAATATTTGGCTTTGCTACTGTTGAAATATATGGTGGCGGTCAAAACCGTGCCGGAACATCTGCTGCGCCGGAACTTAGGATTCCTATTGGCGGCAGATATTTGGCAATGGGCGGATCTAATGTTGCTTCTGTAGTTGGTCTCGAAAGTATTTACTGGAACCCAGCCGGCGTTGCTTTAAGCCCCAACAGCGCCGATGCAATGTTTTCATACCGCAAGTATATTGCGGATATGAGCATGAATTATCTTGCCGTCAGCGGTAAACTGGGCTTCGGTACAGTAGGATTGTCTTTTAGAGATCTTAGCATTGGTGATATTAACGTTACTACAATGGACCAGCCGGATGGCACAGGCGAGATTATTAGTCCTACTTATTTTGTTCTCGGATTAACTTATTCAAACCAGCTTAGTGACCGTGTATCAATTGGTGCAAATTTCAACTTGATAAATGAAAGCTGGGCACGTGTTAGTGCTGTCGGTTTCAGCGTTGATATGGGCGTTATTTACAAAGACCTTTTCGGTGTTCCGGATTTTGCTGTTGGCGTTGTCGTTAAAAACTTGGGTGGCACAATGGCTTACAGTGGTAACGGTTTGTGGGTGCAAGCTGAAGCTCCTAACTCTGATAGAGGCCCAACATATTACCAAATTGCAGCTCAGTCATTTGATTTACCATCTGAAATTTCTATCGGTCTATCGTACAGCAGAAATCTCAATGCAGATAATAAGTTGAGTTTCTCCGGAGCGTTTGTAAATAACAACTATACTTATGATGATTATAAAGTTGGTCTTGAGTATTCATTTAGGGATATTCTCTATGTACGCGGCGGTTATCTATTTTCACCGCAGTCGACGGATGATACCCCTAATATTTATCAAGACTTTACAGCGGGATTCGGACTTAATCTTGCATCGTTCACAAGTCTCGATCTTGAACTTGATTATGCTTATGTCCCTGTAAAATATTTCGATGCTAATCATGCATTTACGCTGAGAATTGGGTTCTAACCACCGCAAAGATGGGAAAGATGGCATCTTTAAGCACTGAGTGAGATAGGGTCCCTAAAAGGTGCCATCTTTAAACTTCTTTTTATCTTGTTCCCAACATCTCGTTGGGAATGTAAAAGCAGTCATGCGAAAAGGGTGACTGCTTTTTTTTATATATGGAAGAAAAAAGATGGGAAAAATGGCATCTTTAAGCATTGAGATAAGGTTCCTAAAAGATGCCTTCTTTAACTTCCTACTCCCGAAAAGATAGTATCTTTAGCAAATTGGATAGGGCTGTGAAAAGATGCCATCTTTACCTTCCTACCCCCAAAAGATGCCATTTTTTCCTCTTCTTCTCTTACCCGAACTTTTTGCATAACACAAGTTATTAATAGTATTTTTCGAAAACATTTTATCGAACAAATAAATTCTTTCAATGCAGCATAAACAAAATATTTTCCGGTTAATTTTAGTGTTAATACCGCTCATTGTACTTTTTCTTCTGGAATTAATTCTTCGGGTAACAGGTTATGAAAACGAATTGAAAATAATTGCTACTGTAGAACGAAACGGCAGAAGCTATTATACGATGAATCAGCTCGTGGGCAAAAGATATTTCGGCAAGGATCGTTTTTATTACAGAAAAGGTGTACACGATTTTTTTGAAGTCAATAAATCGCCTAAGACAATTAGGATTTTCTGTTTCGGGGCATCAACAACAGCCGGCTTTCCCTATGAGTATAATGCAACGCCTTCGGAATTTTTAAGGGAAAGACTTTCCGCTGCTTTCCCGAATAAAAATATTGAGGTAATTAACACAGCTATTGATGCTACAAACAGCTTTACAGTTGTGGAGTTTGTCAAAGAACTGGTTAATTACAAACCTGACCTTTTTGTTATCTACATGGGACAAAATGAATTTTACGGCGCTTACGGCGTTGGTTCAACTATATCCATCGGAAAGAGCCGGTGGCTGATTAAAGCAAATCTGTGGCTGCAAAATTTTAAGACTTTTCTTCTCGTAAAGAATTTTATCAACTGGATTACCGGACTCGTTTCAGAATCGAAAGCAGATGACAATAAAATATTAATGGAACAGATGGCTGAGAATAATTCAATTGGATACTACAGCGACGATTATCAAATTGCGAAGGAAAGTTTCATAAAAAATTATGAGGAAGTGATAGAAATTGCTAAAGAGAATAATGTCCCTTTAATTGTTTCTACTTTGGTTACTAACGAAAAAGATTTGCCGCCTTTTGTTACTATGTATTCAGATAACATAGATACCGCAAGCAGAAATAAATGCAAAGAATATTACAAGCTTGGGTTGACTTCGGAGAAGAAGCAAGATTATAAAACAGCAATAAACTATTTCCATAAATCGATCGAAATTGATTCTTTACCGGCTAATGTTCATTATGAACTTGGGAAAACTTATTCAGAACTGAGGGACTATAAAAATGCCAGAAGTGAATTTGCAAAAGCAATTGATTTTGACGGACTAAGATTTAGAGCTCCTTCAGAGTTTAATGCCGTAATTAAAAAGCTCTCAGATACATATAATTTACCGATAGCTGATGTGAACAGAATGTTTCGTGAGCATTCCCGGCACGGAATAATAGGAGATGAACTGTTAGTTGACCATATCCATCCCAACATTAAAGGTTATTTTCTTATGGCAAAATCATGGTTTGAAGCGATCAAAAAAAATAACCTGTTCGGAGAAAATTCAGGGCAGGGTGAAAATGACAGCCTCTTATGGAAAAATATGACGGTTACGGAATTAGACAGCGTAATCGGTGAATTTAAGATTCGTGTACTCAGAAGCAGACCGCCGTTTCAAGAGCGTGCTCAGAACTTAATAATTCAGCCTAAAAATTTTATTGAGCAGCAAGCATACCTTTATACAGTAGAACATCAAATCTCATGGGGAACAGCACACCTTAATGTTGAAAAAGAGTATTTTAAGAATAAAGACTTTGAAAATGCTGCAAAAGAATTAAAAGCCGTTCTTGTAATTGACGACAAAAACTCAACCTTGCTTATTATGCTTGGAGACATTTATTTCCACATGAAAGACTTCCCGAGCGCTGAAAAATATTATTTGAGCGATACTGCATTTTTTGATAATCAATTGTCATTGCATAAACTTGGCATTGTGGAAATTAACCTCGGCAAATACAATGATGCTATAAAATATTTAAATCAGAGCCTTTTGTTGTATGAGTATGAAAAGCTTTTAAAACCATCCCAGATTGAAGATATTCACATTAATCTGGCATTGTGTTATAATGAAATTAATGAAAAAGACAAAGCTGTAAACGAACTGAATGTAATATTGAAGGTCAATCCCCAAAACCAAAAGGCAAAAGAATTATTAAAAAGCATAGAGGCATCATTTGGTTCAAGTCGACAGACTTCG
>DYLN01000053.1 GCA_020722085.1 Melioribacter roseus | reverse complement strand
TTAGAAGTCGTTGTGCAAAATATAATTTTCTAATGCATAATTTAGGTTAATAGTAAAAAAGTCTCTAATCTGACATGTCGTTCGTTTCCATTTGGGAATAAAGTTGAAAGAACTATTTTCAGGCCCTGCAATCCATCTCAGTCTACCATCTGGTTCATAACAATATGGAATTACTCTTTCGAAAACAGATATAACTTTATTTCTTTACGGTATCTGTTTTGTCCATCCAAAAACTCATACAAAGCAGTTAATAATTCTCACGTTGTTTTTCTTTTTGAAGATTTTATTCAATTTGAACCCCGTCGGGGTTATTTTTCAGATTAAAACTGAAAGTAAATAAACGGCTGGATATTGGCTGATTTGAATTGTGCCGCGATCCAAATTGCTGTTGCAAGTATTAAAGCTTTTCCGAACCATGGCATTTCTGCAATTAAATTTTTCATTTTATTTTCAACTGGTAAAGGCATAAAGTGAAATACATAGCCCAAAACTATTAAGACGGAAATTAACGGCAGTTTTTCTATAAACTGGCTGATAATTTCTCCGTGGAAAAAATTGAAAATTTGCGATAAAACTTCGCCGACCATAGAAATATCATTAGCACGAAATACCAAAAATGAAAACGCAACTAGATGAAATGTGATAATTACCTGGAAGAACTTTAAAAACTTTTCCCGAAGGGACGGCTTGCCGGTATTGATTATTCCGAGTTTGGTGTAAAGAGTATTTTTAGGTTTTTGAACCAGTAACGCAAAAGACATAAAGAACCCATGCAGTGCGCCCCATAAAATAAAATTCCAGCCTGCACCGTGCCAAAGTCCACACAGCAAGAAAGTTATAAATACTGCAATCATATTTCCGTAAACACGAAGATTTCTGTACTTAAATTGAATAGGCCTGAAAAGGTAATCAAGCAGCCATTTTGATAACGAAATATGCCAGCGCCGCCAAAAATCTGCAACACTCGTAGCTTTGAAAGGAGAATTGAAGTTATCCATTAACTTAAAACCGAGTAAAAGAGCAATTCCAATTGCCATATCCGAGTAACCGGAAAAGTCACAATAAATTTGGAGTGCGTACCCGTAAACTGCAATTAAATTTTCCAGTCCTGTGTAACGAAGCGGAAAATCAAAAATTCTATCGACATAATTTAGACTGATATAATCGGCAATCACAACTTTCTTGAATAAGCCGGCAGCAATTAAGAAAACAGCTTTGCCCAAATCCGATTTAGAAATAAACGGCTCTTTATTTATCTGAGGTAAAAATTCAGAAGCCCTGTCGATTGGTCCGGCTAACAAATTCGGGAAGAAAAATAAAAACAAACAAAAGTCGCGCAAACTTTCTGCCGGTTTCAAGGTATCAAGGTAAACATCAAAAACATAATTGAGCGACTTAAAAGTATAAAACGAAATTCCAATTGGAAGAAAGATCGCCAGCGGTTCTATATTGCCTTTTGTTATATCATTAAAAATTTCCAGGATAAAATTGGTGTATTTGAAATAACCGAGGATGCCCAGATTGATAATTAAAATAAGAACAAGCACTAATCTTTTTTTCGTAAAATTTTCATAAGTACTCATCCATTTGGTGAGATAGAAATTAAAAACCGCCGATACAATAAGAATAGCAAAATAAAAACCAACTACTTTGTAATAAAAATAAAGTGAAAAAATTATAAGAAGGAAAATTCGTGCATTTTTGTTTTTTGAAAACAAATTGTAGAAAAGAAGAACCGCAAAAAAGAAAAAAAGAAAAAGAGCGGCTGAGAAAAATAAGGGGTCATTCGGATTATACTTCAGAAGTTCAGGTATTTTATCAAAACTAAAGTTTTGGAACATTATTATTTGCCGGTTTTTGAATCGACAAGTTTTTGAAGGTCGCCAACATTTTTTAAGCGAAGCACTTCATAGCTTTTGAACTTCACTTTGTAAAATTCTTCAACAGCAAGAATAATATTTATGTGGTTCAAAGAATCCCAGCCGGGCACTTCCGGCGCCGTTGTTTCATCTTTGATGTCAAAATCATCGAGGTTAAGTTCTTTTAGAATTACTTTTTTCAGTTCCGGTGAAATCATTTATCTGCTCCAAACTTGTGGGTCTTTATTTTCAATTAATCTCTCTTTGTTTGCTTTTCTGCTCGGCTTGCCGGCAGAGCTTTTTATTAACCAGCGCGGCGGCACAAGATATACTTTGTGAATATTTATATCTATTGCCATGCCAGCTTTTAACACATCGAGCCTAACCTGTTTTTTTTCTTCCTCGGTTTCGGCTTTGGTTTCGGCAACCACGCTAACCTGCTCGGTTCCGAGTGATTCGTCTTCTTCTCCAAATGCAATTACCCTTCCGGGAATCACACCATTTACCTGATTTACGGCATCTTCAATATCTTCGGGATAAATATTTTTTCCGGCAACGATAATAATATCTTTTTTTCTTCCTATAATAAAATACTCGCCTTCGTATTCAAATCCATAATCACCCGAAAAATACCAGCCGTTTTCTACCACTTCGGCAGTTTTTTCCGGATAATTCCTGTAGCCGTCAAACATAGAAACAGATTTAACAGCAACTTCTCCGACAAAACCGAAAGGCAGACTTTTTCTGTTTTCATCAACAATGCAGATATCGCAGCCGGGAATTAATTTGCCTGAGGAAACACAAACTCTTTTAACTGAATTGTTATCAGCCAGTTTCACTATCCCACGCGATAATTCGTTTCTGTCTACAACAACTTCTTTAATAGGTTTGCCAGGCTCGGTTTGAATTACAGCAAGTGTCATTTCCGCCATCCCGTACATTCCGGTTAATGCGGTTGGATTCAGTCCGTAATTTTTATACTTGGCAATAAATTTTGCGTGACTGTCATGTCTAATTGGTTCGCTTGCGTTTACAAGAATACGGAGACTTTCAAGGGAAATATTCGCTAATTCGTCATCGTGAATTTTTTCCGCTAAAATATTGTAAGCAAAATTAGGAAGGAAGGTCATAGTAGCTTTCTCTTTCGTAATTGCTTCGAGCAAAATAATCGGTGCCAGAACCCACTCAAATGGATCGATTTGAATTGACGGAATTCCGTAAGCAAGGGGAATATGATATGCACCGATCAATCCCATATCGTGATACAGCGGAAGCCACGTAGCAACCTTATCACTTTCCGATACTTTTAATGCAGAGCCTAAATTTTCAACGTGCTGCAAAACAGCTTTGTGTGAAAGGACAACCGGTTTCTGCAAACCTGTTGTGCCTGAAGAATGCTGAAGCAGAACAGGTTCTTCCGGTTTAATTTTTTTCTGTTCGCTTTCTATTTCGGCATCAATTTTTTCATCGAACTCTTTTTCAATATCCCATTCAAGAGGGAAATAAACAGCCTTTATTGTGCTGCCGGGTTTCTCAATTAAAGGACGGATAATAGGTTCGAGGTCTCTTTCGGTTAAAATATAATCGAGTCCGGATCTTTGCGACATTCCTTCCAAACCCTGCCTAAACTTATCGGGATGCAATCGAGGATTCGGATATGCAAGAACAGCAGGTAAAGCAGCGGTACGGGAAATGCCGAGGTACAAAGGATAAAAATTAGGATTATGCCGGATAATAATTGCGCAGACATCTCCTTTACGAATGCCGACCTTTTTTAACTTAACCGAAAATTTTTTCGCAGTTTCAATTAAATTCCGGAAAGTCCATCTGAAAGGTCCTTCGCCTGCTTTCCAATGAACAATTGCTTCTTTATTGGGAGTTCTCTTTGCATTGAACTGCCATTGCTGCCACAGTGTAGTCGAATTCTGCAACCGGAATACCCTCTTAATTATCTGGATTTGTTATATTGATTTATTAATGCATCAGTCAGCAGCTCAGCCACTTTATGCGCACCTTGATCGTTAAAGTGAATATAATCCTTAAAAGCCATCGGCGGATTTGCGTTGACCCATTTAGACATCGAATTTTCGCCGCCCATCGCATCAAACAAACTCCAGTAAGCAATATTTGTTTGATCAGCAATGTTTTTCTGAGCATCTAAAAGTCTTAAAATTGTCGGATCGGTTACAAAAGAATTTCCTCTTTTCATTGTTTTATCGTGAACACCTATCAACAAAAAACTTGTTAGTGGAAAAGCACTTTTAAAATCATTAATTACTTTTACCATTTCCCTACTGTACCATGAATAGTCGGTTCTGCTTGTTCCGGCAATGTTCATTCCAAATTCGAAAATGATCAATTTATAATTGAGATATTTCCCGAACTGCCTTAACATACTTACATTTATTTTCTGAAGATCTACTCCCGAATTTCCTCTCAGCGGAAAATTGTCTACATAAATTCCAGGTTCATTCTCCAGGCTGACACCGTAAACATAAGCCTGATCTTTCATCGGGAATTCAAACTTTACTGACCTAGCGCTGCGCGGGGAGTTAACGATAAGCTGCTGTATTTCATTCCCGGGTTGAAGAGTTGCTTTTTGTTTAGAGCCATTATCGAACGAATAATATATTTCCGAATTTTTTGCGTGGGAATAAAAAAGCCGTACATGGCTAAAATTTTTCAAGTTCCTTCTAATTCTTGTTGTTTCATAACTCACCCACGCATTACCTTTGGGAATACTGCATTCACCGCTAATTCCAAGGGGAAGTCCTTTTGGATTATTGGTATACAATGCTGCAGATTCCCAATTATCCGAAAAAGTATGTTTTGTTGTCATACGAAATGCAATATCCTGAGAAACAATCCCAAGCCAGCCTACTCCGCTGCCGCCAAATTTATTTTGAAGCACTTCGCGGATATCGGCAGTAATTAAGTCACCTTCAATTGCCGAATCGCCAAAGTGAGCAACACGAACCACCTGATTATTTGTACTTGCAAGCGAACGGAAAAAATTATTTAACTGCTGCAGATTTCCGACTATCGGTTCTTCTTTGCCCTGCGGGTTTGCCGGCACAAATAAAACATCAGTTTCAGATTCATTAGAGAAAAAATTAAAGGCAGCGTAATTTTTGTTCCGGTGAAAGTTAAATTCATTCAACGCAAATAGTTTGTCATGATGCTTTTTATCGAATAAATTATTTTGAAGATATTCAGAAGGTTCTGATTTTATGTCGGAAAGGATGTCTACATTTCTAAGCTCGAGTCCCCAAAATTTAAAATCAATTTTTATAAATGAAGAGATAAATAAAAATATTATCGTGAGAAAAATTATATATAACGGTTGTTTGAATTTGTTATCCATAAATTCCTTTCTCAAATTTGAAGAATAAATTACATATTATACTTTCTTAACACTTTATCTACTTCAGCTTCCCAAATCCTAAAACCCGATGCATTTAAATGAACACCGTCCCATGTTAATTCGGGCTTTAAAAAATGATCGGGAGTAGACATTTTAGAATTCAGATCGATATAGTCAATATCATTTTTAGCAGCATATTCTGAAAGCAGACTATTAAGCTTATCAACCTCCATATTTCTTCCGCGATTACTTTCGGGCGTCAGTCCCCAATCTTTGCCCCAGCTTTTGCCTGCGTAAACTGTGGATTGAATAACAGGTCTTATGCCAGAATTTTTAAGTCCATTAATTATTCTTATGTAGTTAAAATAAATCCTTTCGACGGGTGTCCAGTTATAAATATCGTTTATGCCTCCCAAAATGAAACAGATTTTTGGTTTGAGTCTATAAATGTAACTCATCCTTGCCAGAAATCCATCGAGCACATCGGATGGAATTCCGCGCTCAACCACGTTGCTTCGTCCAAGTAACTCATTCCAGTTTGCACCGTGAGTAAGAGAATTTCCCAGCATAACAATATCTGCTTGTTTGGTTTTATAAATGTCATACATTTGGAGCTGAAGCTGGTAGTTTGGATTGAGCTTATAACGGGTTGAATCTATTTGCTGCTGGTTTTTTGCATTTTGTTGATGAGTTTTAGCTGAAAATGTGAATACGGCTATGGCAATTGCGGTTAAGAAAATTACCGTTGATTTATTTTTCATGAATCTTTTGAGTTTTATATTGTAGGCAATTACAAAATAATACTTCTAGGGAAAAACATCAAACTGAATGTAGAATTCAAAATAATAGTTGTGAGAAGGGAAAAAAGCAGAGTGCACTCTGACGAGTAGAAAAAAATATTAGCTCTAAACAGAAAACACGATGAGTGTTTCATTATATTTCTTTTTTAGCTTCAATATCTTCATCACCATTGCCGGGATTTCTATTCAGTCTTCTCTCCAACTGGCTAATACTGTTCTTTAACTTTTTTTCCACAGCTATTAACTCGGAAACTTTTGCTGTATACTCTTCTTTCTCTTTTTCGGCATTGGCTGTTTCTAGACGAACATTGCGTAGTTGGTTTTGGGCGGCTGACAATTGATTAATCACTTCTTCCAGTTTCGTGCTGTTTTCAGAAATCTCTTGCGAAAGGCTGCGTTTTTTCTCTTCAAGGTCGGCATAATTTGCGTTGGATTGCCGGATAAGCTGCGTCAATTCTTTCTCAAGCGTAGATTTTTTTACACCCATATTTTCAATCTCTATGTTAAGATCGTGCAGATACATTTTCTGTTTGTATATCGTATCCTTAAGTTTAGAAAGGGATTCATTTAGCTCGCTCTGTTCACCTTTAAGATTTTCAATTGACTGTTTTGCCGCAGCATGTTCTTTCTGAAGTACTTTCGACAAACCGCTGTATTCGGCAATCTGGGCAGCTTTTTCGTAAAATAGTTTTTCTTTAAGAGAAAGTTCTTTTTCTTTTTCCAGAATTTCACTTTTTATTAAATTAACTTTATCTTTTGCTGCATTTAATTCATCGGTGTACTTTTTTATTGAATCCGAAAAAGTTCGTTCGAGGGATAAATGACTTTCCTCAATCTCGAATTTTCTTTTTTCCAGAGTCTCCAACATTTCCTCTTTCAGCTTAATATTTTCAGAAAGCTGTTCTTCTTCTTTTTTCAAATTTAATATCCTATTCTGCAGTTCATTCTCCACGCTTTCAAATTTTTGTATATTGTTATTTAAGTTGTTTCTTTTTTCGCTCAATGTTTCAATTTCACTCTCAACTTTTTGGATCATCTCTTTTCCTGTGGTAAGTCGAATTGTCAGTTCATCATATTCCTTCCGCAAACTGCGGATTGATTCCAAAATTGTTTCTTTATCGGCAGCAAATTCCGAATAAACACGCTCTTTTTCGGCAAGCTGCTGAACCATTGCAGAAATCGAAGATTCGAGATTAGTTTTTATTTCTTCACTTAAAGATATTTTTTCATCAAGATTTTTAAGTCTCTCTTCGCGCTGTATTTCTTCTCTTTTTAACTCCTCCAGATTTTTTCTGCGTTCTTCCAGCGAAGACTCTAAGTCGGAGAGTTCCTTTAGAGCATTTTGAATTCTGGCTTCTTCCTCTTTCAATGATTTTACTTTCTGTTGCAAATCAAGATATTCGATATGTGTTGATTCGTATTTTGAACTGACTTCTCTATAGCGTTCTTCAAGCAAATCAAGCTCGGCTTTTCTTGCCTTAATTTCTTCCAACCTGCTTTCGTATGCCTTTGATTCTTCCAAGTAATTGTGAACTGCATTCTCAAGTTCATTTTTCTGTCCGGTGAGCCGTTCAATTTCATCGTTTAATTGATTTAACTTTTCAGTCCGTTCATTAAATTCAGCTTCCGATTCCCGAATAGAAGTCTTTAGCTGCTCAAAATTTTTTGAAGTTTCAGCGAGTTCTTTTTTAGTTTCTTCAAGTTTATTGGAAAGTTCCGTAATGCTCGTATGTTTTTGCAGAACGGAATGCAGCTTATTTTTCAACTCATCGTTTTCTTCTACGAGTCTATCAATTTCAGCCTTTGACTTAGATGATAATAATCCCATAACTGTTTCTCTTCAAAACTTTTATTAAAAATAATAAACTTTATCTAAAGTAGCCTCTATTTTTTTACGTTAATCAAGGTCAAAAAAATTATTGGAGTCCTCTGTGAGTATAAGTAAATGTTGAGTTAAAATCTTTTTATTCATCCAGCACTCTTTTAAGATACTCTTTATAAGAAGACTCGGGAAGACTTTCAATCAGATTCAAAAATTTCGCTCTGTTGATAAAGCCGCGCAGGTAAGCAATCTCTTCAATACAAGCTACCTTCATTCCCTGCCGGTCTTCTATAATACCAAAAAAGCTCGATGCCTGTAAAAGTGCTTCCGGTGTTCCAGTGTCAAGCCAGGCAACTCCCCTGCCAATTTTTTCAACACGAAGTTCGCCGCTGTTAAGATAAGATTTATTTACATCAGTAATTTCCAGTTCGCGGCGTTTGGAGGGTTTTAATGTTTTAGAAATTTCTACAACTTTATTGTCGTAAACATAGAGTCCCGGCACAGCAAAATTAGATCTTGGTTTTTGGGGTTTTTCTTCGATAGAAAGGGCATTGCCTTGTTTATCAAACTCAACAATTCCGTAGCGCTGCGGGTCTTTAACCTGATAGGCAAAAATTGTCGCTCCTTTTTTATTGGAATTTACTGCTTTGTAAAAGAAATCAAGTTTACCGTAAAAAATATTATCACCTAAAATTAAAGAAACAGAATCACTGCCTATAAATTTTTCGCCGATTATAAATGCTTCGGCAATTCCATTTGGTGCTTTTTGAACAGCATATTGAATTTGCATCCCGATTGATAAACCGTCACCGAATAATTTTTGATAAAGCGGAATTGTTTCTTCGTTTGAAATTATGAGCACATCTTTTATTCCGCCAAGCATAAGAACAGACAACGGATAATAAATAAGAGGTTTGTCGTAAATAATAGTCAATTGTTTGCTGTAAACTTTTGTTATAGGATAAAGCCGAGTACCGGAACCTCCTGCTAAAATTATTCCTTTCATTATGCACCATTTTTTTTATTCGGTAATTGTAATATATGCCGATTTAATCAATATTTCCCTTTCGTTGAAGAGAATAAATTTGTAGTCGCCAGCTTTTTCGAGCTTAAAATTAAAAAAAGTGTACTTCCAATCCTTCGTGATAAGATATTTTTTCGTTGTAATGTATTCATCGTATTCTACGGGATTACTTTTCCTGCGCCACACCTGTAAAATCAAAAGCTTTGTATTAAGCGGTTTGTTCCCTTCAATAAAAACACAAAAGCTGTTTCCATCGGCTGAAATTGAACGCACAGTAAAAGGTTCAACGGGTTTTCCTAAAAAAACATTTTTACAAAAAGTGATTTGCGTGTCCGCATAATAGAAAGACTTTGCAAAAACAGATTCAAAATCGGATTTTGTTGATTCCCACACGGTAATCACCGTAGATGCAAGTTTCTTGTTGTTATTATTCGCAAGATATATCTCGTACTTTCCGCTTTCATTAAATGAATAACTGCAGGCAATCCATGTTTCACTTTTTTCCGCCGTAATTACTTTGCTGTCAAAAGCGGTTCTGCTGTTTTTTTCAATTTTATCAATAAACAGGAATAAAGTTTCGTCTCTATCAAAAGGTTTAAGATTGCCACAAAGTATATAAAAGTTATTTAGCTGCTGCGGGTATATGGTAATTCGAGGTGACGCACTAATCGGTTCGCCTTTTTCAGTGTACGAAGTACAAACATAAATGTTCTGTGAAAATAAATTTGAGACAAAAGCAAAGCACAATATTAGTGCGGAAAACAATTTCATTAACGTCGGAATTTCCAAAACTTCAATGTTTCTGCTAATTTAGGAAATACAAATATTAATATACGCACTTATAATAATTATCAAAAATGTGTCTTACCAATTAGAAGAAAGTTTTATTATCTTATCATAAAGAAAAAAATATAACTCAATCGAGGCAGCTTAAAATGCGTCAACTGTTAGTTTATATTTCAGCAAGTATATTTATTTTTACCTATTGCACAAAAGAAATTCCTGAGGCAGAAAGAAAAACTTCAAGAACGGAAGAAGCGAGGTTAAAAAAAACTATCGAGTTGTGGGCAGATTTTTATAATAACGGCGACCTCGAAAATCTAATCAATCTTTATACCGACGATTACATCGAATCAATGCCAAATGACAATGACATTATAGGAATTGACAAGATTCGGTCGGAACTATCGCTGTACATGTCCCAATATCCCGGCGGTAAATGGAAACTTACTGTAGAGGAAATTCAGGTTTCCGGAGATTTTGCATTCGCAAGGATCAACGGTGAATTTGAAATGAATTATGGAAAATCACCGACAACAATTTATTCCGAAAGAAGTCTAAAGATTTTTAAAAAACAGAAAAACACCGGCTGGAAGTTATATCGAACGATGAGAATACCGTCATTTACTTACGACAACACAAA
The DNA here is from genome assembly GCA_020722085.1 of Melioribacter roseus. Classification (GTDB taxonomy): domain Bacteria; phylum Bacteroidota; class Ignavibacteria; order Ignavibacteriales; family Melioribacteraceae; genus Pyranulibacter. The sequence goes on along the minus strand of DYLN01000053.1, from coordinate 11,291 downwards.
AGAAAAGTAACGTAAATTTAACTCAGCCACTAAATATCTTTCCACTAAAACAGATAAAAATCTGCCGCTGTTTTCGAAGATTGTAAGAGACGTCTAAATTTCTCATCCGCCGTACCGGTTAGCTTTTACTCTAACTTCATATTTGTTGGACAGTTTGTTTTCAAACAAAGAAATATTCATCTTGAAATTCTTTCCGGTTACATTATATTCGTCGGCATTAACAGTATCAATTCTAAGACTGTCGGAAAGACAATCTGATAAAAAACCGCTAATAGCTTTACCTGCATTTCCCTTCGAGCTGTATTTTAATTCACCTTCAGCCTGATAAACACCTTCTTTGTTCGAAACAAAAACCAACCGGTAATCATTAGTTTGATAAAACAAACACTGCATATCGGGATTGCTCAAATCCTGATGAATCGGCTTTCCGTATTTTTTAATCACTTCGCTGTTGCTTTTGCCTATTAGTTTACAAACAGCAATATCCTGAGCAAAAAGAGCTTCTCGGGTAAGCAAAGGAAGAAAAATTAAAGACAAAACATAAACGACCCGTTTCATTTTTAACCTCCGTTTATTTTGTAGCTTGAGAATTCTCTTCTTCCATTCGTCAGTTTCTGTACTTTAAATAATTACAACAAACATGATTCGAAAAAAATCTATGTTAAAAAGGAAATGAAATTCTTTTGAGAGGTTTGAAAATAAAACGTGGAATGAAAGATTAAATATTTTTAACGAACCAGTCATTTTTTCACCGAGAAAACAATAGACCGGAAATTCGCTTACGAATTTTAATATTATTAAAAATTATCTACAACTCATTTATTGAAGTATTTTATCTCTAGGGGTAACCAAAAAGTAATTATTCAATAAAATAATTCGTGTAAATTCCCCGTAAACTACACGGGGCAAGCTGTGTAATTCGTGGCTATTTCTATAAGAAGCATTACTTTTTTGGTCACCCTCGTTGGGGTGAGTTATCATATTCAAAAACATTAGCTGTTGATTACCAATTACTTTTATAAAATTTTGCCGTATTCGAACAAATTATTCGTCCAGTTACTATTTTAGTATTGTAACATAAACCGAACATAGCTTAAATCCGCAGCAATGGATGAAACAGAAATCAAACCGATAAAATTTTTCCATTCACTTTTTTTGTTTGGCATTCCTGCTCTTTTGCTTTGGATTGCCACACACTATGGAATCGACTATGTATACTGGTTTTTGGGTGTAAATGAATTATTAGGCTGGGTTATAACAGGCGGATTTGTTTTTATTTTACTTTTCATAACAGCCTTAGTCGGTATAAAAAAAGAAGGGTTCGAATTAACAATTTCCAGTATAAAGAAACGTTTCAGATTGAATCCGATGACAAAGCTTGATTGGGAATGGACATTCCTCGGCTTTACGTTTGTATTGGTATCATCTGCTGTAATCGTTTATTTTAAGTACACTTTAATTCATTCTATACATGCAGCGCCGGCATTTCTTCAAATAAGACCTCTGCAACCAAACGAAATCTGGATTCTTGGTTTATGGCTGGTCACTTTCTTCTTTAACATTCTAGGAGAAGAATTTTTGTGGCGGGGCTACATATTACCACGGCAGCAGCTTCAAGCCGGTAAGTATGCATGGCTTGTAAACGGATCTTTATGGACAATCTTTCATTTAAGCTTTGGTATTGAGCAGATTATAAATATACTTCCTCTCCTTTTCGTCATTCCCTATGTTGTACAAAGAAGAAATAATACGTGGATCGGTATTATAATTCATGCCGCTGTTAACGGTCCCGCATTTATTCTGATTACTACTGGAGTATATAATCTTGGCTAAAAAGTAATTTTTCCTTTGAGAATGAGAAGCTAATCGGTATATTCAATCCCAAATTTTTACGGAAACCATCCTTTGGAAAATCTAATGGAAAATAAAACTAACCATCTAATAAGAGGATTAGGCTTAACTGCATGCACAATGATTGTAGCCGGCTCAATGATCGGCTCTGGAATTTTTCGTAAGCCGTCATCAATGGCGGCACAGTTAATGTCGCCCGAGTTGTTAATTATTATTTGGATTGCTGCAGGATTAATTACTCTAATTGGCGCAGCCGTAAATTCAGAAATAGCGGGAATGATCTCCGAGACCGGCGGACAGTTTATTTATTTCAAGGAAATGTACGGTGACTTTACGGCTTATCTATACGGATGGTCGGTTTTATCTGTAATTCAAACAGGAAGCCAGGCTGCAATTGCTTATGCATTCGCAGAATATGTCGGTTACTTTTTCAGATTTCCCGATCTGCCAAAAGTATTTCAGGATTTTTCTGTTTATATGCCGCTCGTAGGAAACATACATCCGTTCATAGATTTCGGAACTAAGTCGATTGCAATTTTGTGTATTGTTTTTTTGACCGGAGTAAACTATGCCGGCGTTGTTTTCGGCGGTGCAGTACAGACTGTGGTTACTTATATAAAAATCGGGACAATGATAATACTTTCTGCAGTACTCCTAATATTTGGCGGGGGAAGCGGATCTAATATTTACACCGGTTTTAACATGCCTCAAGAATCTCTACCAACAATTTTTGCCGCTGCCGGACTTGCTCTTTCTGGTGCGTTCTGGGCTTATGATGGTTGGAATAACTTAACTTTTGTTTCCGGCGAGGTTAAAAACCCGCAAAAAAATGTTTCGCTCGGTTTATTGTTCGGGACTTTAATTGTTATTGCTGTCTATGTATTAATCAATCTTGCATATCTATATGTACTCCCGATTGATGAAATGGCAAAATCGCCTCTTGTAGCAGCAAGCGCTACGGAAAAAATTTTCGGAAATTTAGGCGGCTCAATAATTTCTATTGCGGTTATTGTTTCAACATTTGGAGCACTCAACGGAAGCATTCTTTCAACTGCACGTGTTCAATTTGCGATGGCAGAAAAGAATTTATTTTTTACTCCACTCGGTAAAGTTCATCCAAAATTTAAAACACCTCACATTTCTCTTGTAGTGCAGGGAGTCTGGTCGGCAGTTTTAGTCTTATCCGGCTCATTTGATACAATTACAGATTATGTAATATTTGCCGCATGGCTGTTTTATATGCTTGGTGCTGCTGGAGTTTTTATATTACGAAAAAAAATGCCGGATAGAGAACGCCCGTTTAAAGTTTGGGGATATCCGTACCTGCCGGCACTCTTTGTTGTTTTCGCTTTTGCTTTTTTATTAAATACTGTTATTTCTGATACATCAAATGCAATGATGGGATTGATACTCGTTTTGGCAGGTTCTCCGTTTTACCTTTATTGGAAGTATAAAGCAGAGCCAAATAGATCCGCGGAAAGCGGTAAAGATTAATAAATGAACTTACAAAAAGTTAAGGGACAATAATTTACCAGCCACTGTAACTTCTTATTAAACAATCATGGAATTTTGTGCGCGAACTTCCGCGGACATAAATCGAATCATCGCCAAATTAAGATCCCGTCTATACCTTGTAAGAATCTAATAAGCATAATACGGAAACAAGTCTGAGCCGAGGCCATGGAGATGAGCTGTAAAAATATCAGCGGACCTATAAGTTTTAAAAAAATCCTCCCCTTAGGAGAGAATTTAGGAGGGACTTATAGTCAGCATATTTCCATCAAGTTTAGTTATATAACTCCTTAACGGCGAAGGTGCCGGACCCGTTACAACACTCCCGGAAGTATTATATTGACTGCCGTGACACGGGCATGTCGAAATTCCGTTTTGAAATGCACCAACCGTACATTGCTGATGCGTACACTGCCGCGAATATGCTTTTATTGCCGATTGACTTTCGCGATAAAGCAGCAATCCCTGAGGGTCTAACGAGTTGGCTCCCGTAGCTGCGGTGCCGCCTACATTTTGAAGTGCTGAATATTGAGAAGTAGAAATATCCAGCGTAACTGATGAACCACCGCTGTTCTGAGGCGAAGTTGGGTTTGAATTGTAACCGCCACATGAATTCACAATAGATATTAATGCCGAAGATGCGACAGCGGCACCAATGCCCTTAATAGAATTTTCAATAAAATTTCTTCTTGTTATGTTTGATTTATTTATTTGATCCAGCCTTTCAGACAAATCCATGTGAACAACCTCCTTATTGATTGAAATTGAAATAACAATGAATCGTTATATAATAAATCAACAAAGGACAAAAAATCCTAAAAAAATTACATTGTGTTCACTATAAACTATAAATAGTTTAGAGTGAAAGTCGAAGAATTAAGAATTCGCTGATTATAGAATTTAAAGACTCGGGATTTGTTGATCTTCCAATGGCAATAGAATTGGAAATTACTAACGTTTTGAGCCGGATAATTTATTCATTCTGTCAATTTCACTTGTGCTGGTTGGATGACCGAGTTTTTCGATGTTCTTATTCAGAATTATGTACTCTTTACGTGAAACTTTGTTGTTCCAGTTTCCGGTTATCATTGCAGCACTGGTGATTACAATATAAATTACAACTACACCGACAGCAACTGTCTTCTTCGAAATTTTTCTGCTGCCGAAACCTGTTTTCACATCCAATGTGTCTTTAACAGGACAAACATCAACACAATTTAAGCACATCGAACACTCATCGGAAATTACTGTTGTTACTTTGTCCACTCTAATAAGAGAAGGACAAGCCTTCGCGCATAAACCGCAGTCAATACAGCTTACGGGATTCCTCTTAATTTTTAACGGGCTAAAAAATGAAATCAAACCCAGCAGTGCACCATAAGGACATAAATATCTGCACCAAAAATTTCTAATGAATATTGAGAGAACAAATAATGAACCGATAACGATCAAAGAGAATCGGCTAATATGAGCAAAGAAGTAAAACATTTTAAGATCTGCAGCTTTGTTGTAAGAGCTGTCAAGAAACATTTTTACGGCGCTTGCACTCATTGCAAAGAAAATTGCATAGACAAAAAATCCAAGCAAAACATATTTCAAACTGCGAAGCGGATAATCTATAAAATGCGGTAATTTAATTTTCCGCCGGAAGATCTTTTTCATCATCTTCTCGCCGAAATCTCCGATTGTCTCAGAAATAAATCCAATCGGGCAAAACCAGCTGCAAAATGATTTGCTGAAGACGAATGACACAGTTACAATAGCTGCAAAAATAAAAAAACCTGCCGGATGTACAGGATGAATCTCTCCAGTCATGAAAAAATAATAGACACTCATCAACGCACTTATCGGCAAAAATCCTTCTACACCTGCCGGACGGTTAAAATAAATTTCTCCGCTGCTGTTCAACGAATTAATGAAAAGATAAAACTCAACTCCGATCCAAATACACAAAAGTAAAAACAAAGCATGCACAGCAAACCGGTATTTTTGAAGCGGCTTTTCGGTATTTCTAATAATTTTCTTTTTCTCTTTCATATAAGACTTACAAAAATACAAAACGGATTATATATTCTGATATAAAAATATTGATTTTCCGATAAGCAGTCAACTTAATTCGGATGTGCATTTATTTTTCTTAAAAAATCGCAAAAAACACGAAAATTGAAGGGTTTAATCGGATAATCGTGACCCGCTTTATTTTTAATTTGACTGTGACTTTACTGATTTTTATATTAATATCAGAATAATTAATCTGATTATGATATTCTTCGGACAAAAAACAAAATATGGTATGCAGGCTATGATTTTTTTATCAAAACAAAAAATTAATAAACCAATCCCGGCTTACAAAATAGCAGGTGAATTAAAAGTCCCAAAAGAATTTATGGCAAAAATCTTACAAGAGCTTGTGTACAAAGGATTGCTTAACTCTCAAAAAGGAAGGAGGGGAGGATTTTATCTTTCAATGAATCCTTCGGAAATAAAAATTGACCGCGTTTTTTCCGCACTTGGATTTACAAATAATATAAATGAGTGTCTCTTCGAAACAAGAGAGCTATGTGAAAAAGAAAAATGTTCATTTTGTTACAGCTGGAGAATGTTTATCAGCGACTTCACATTTATGATTAAAAATTATTCATTGAACAAAATCTATGAACATACTTCTTATCAGGTTCATGGATAAAAAAATTTATAAGAAAAAAGGACAAAATAATTCTTTAATGAAAGGTGCACTTAAATGGAAAACTTAAATCGCATAACAAATGATGAGCTTAACAATTATCTAGTAAAAGATATTGTGCTAAGCAATTATAAAGCTGCAGAAGTTCTGGAAAAATACGGCATCGATTACTGCTGCAACGGTAAAAAACCTCTTTACCAGGCAATAAAGGAAAAAAATCTCGCTGCAAACGAGGTGATTACCGAAATAAAAAAGAAATTTGAAACGGATTCAAAAAATGAAAACAGCTTTGAACTTTGGAATCTTAGAGATCTTGCTGACCATATAGTTTCTACACATCACGAATATGTTCGTTCGGCAATTCCATCCATTCAAGCACATCTCGAAAAAATCACAAATAAACATGGTAAGAAGTATCAGTATTTATTCGATGTAAATCAGATCTTCAATCTGTTAGCACAGGAAATGATAAGCCACATGCAAAAAGAAGAACAAATCTTATTCCCGTTGATAAAATATATTGCCGATATGGAACATTTCCACGAAAAACCGAAAACTCACGGATACGGCACGGTTCAAAACCCGATTACAAAAATGGAACAGGAACACGATATGGCAGGAAATTATACGGAGGCAATTAAAAAATTGACAGATAATTATTCATTGCCCAACGATGCATGCACCACTTTCGCTCTGGCTTATAAAGAACTTGAAAACTTTGAAAAAGATTTGCACAAACATATTCATCTTGAAAATAATATACTTTTTCCGCGTGTTATTGAGATAGAAAAAAAATTATTGAATAATAATTAAAAGGAGAAAAAATGTTAAACGTAGTGTCTGCCCCGATTCAATCGGTGAAAAAGCTGTTGGCAGCATTGACTTTATCAGTTGTGTTTATTTCGGCCTGCAGCGATAATTCGGGAAATCAAAACACTTCTTCCTCAAATTCAGATCTTGAAGCTAAAGCCGGCAAATTTGGTTTAACTGCATGGGAGTATGAAAACGGCGTTGGTCCAATAAAACAAAAACTGAACATTGGGAACAGCATCGACGAAGTAATGGCAAAAAGCGGCGAACAAATATTTGAAACAAAATGTATGGCATGCCACAAAATTGACGAGCGGTATGTAGGACCGGCATTAAAAGGCGTTGTAGAAAGAAGAACTCCTGAATATGTAATGAACATGATTCTTGATCCGGCTGATATGACACAAAAACATCCTGAAGCAAAAAAAATGCTGGCGCAGTACGCAACACAAATGACATTTCAAAACGTAAGTCAGGAAGATGCAAGAAAAATACTTGAGTATCTCCGTTCCGTATCTAAATAAAGATGGAGAATGAAAATGAAAAAAATAATCTTAATTTTATTTGCAGTTACTCTCTCTGCTGTTTTTTTAACTAACTGCACTCAGTCGGGCGAAACAGCAAGTGATATTGATGCTGCTAAAAAAGTATATGTTGCACCCGGTAAATACGATGAATTCTATGCTTTCCTATCCGGCGGATTTAACGGACAGGTTTCTGTTTACGGACTTCCTTCCGGCAGATTATTTAAAATAATCAGCGTGTTTTCGCAAAATCCTGAAACCGGCTACGGCTACTCTGAGGAAACCAAACCGATGCTTATGACTTCTTACGGTTTTGTTCCCTGGGACGATGCACATCATCCCGAATTATCAATGACAAAGGGTGTTCCTGACGGCAGATGGCTTTTTATAAATGCAAACAACACCTGCCGTGTTGCAAGAATCGATCTGAAATCCTTTGAGACAGCAGAAATAATTGAAATCCCGAATTCAGGCGGAAATCACGGTTCGCCTTTTGTTACAGAAAATAATGAATATGTCGTAGCATCTACAAGATTCAGCGTGCCCATTCCCGAAAAAGATGTTCCTATTTCTTCTTACAAAGAAAATTTCAAAGGCACACTGACATTTATTAAAGTCGATCCAAACAACGGCGACATGAACATTGCTTTTCAAATTCTTGTGCCGGGAATAGATTATGATTTAGCTCATGCCGGAAAAGGTCCGTCGCACGATTGGGTATTTTTTACATCTTACAACAGTGAACAGGCAAATTCGCTTCTGGAAATTAATGCCTCGAAAAACGATAAAGATTTTGTTGCTGCTGTCAATTGGAAACTTGCTGAAAAATTTATTGCCGAAGGAAAAGGCAAAAAAATGCATACAGTCTACTACAATAATTTCTTCGATGAGAGCACACTTTCAGCAAAAGCAAATAAATTAACAAGTGTAACCGTACTTGATCCGAAAGATTGTCCGGGTTTAATTTATTATTTGCCCACGCCCAAATCTCCTCATGGGGTCGATGTTGATCCAAGCGGTGAATATATAATTGCCGGCGGAAAACTTTCTACTGTAATTCCGGTTCATTCATTTTCAAAAATGTTAGAAGCAATAAAGAACAAGGATTTTATCGGAGACAAAGACAGCATTCCGATTCTTAAATACGAATCTGTTGTTGCCGGAGAAGTTGAAAACCCGGGGCTCGGTCCACTTCACACGGAATTTGACGGCAAAGGATATGCATACACAACTGCTTTCATCACATCCGAAATTGTAAAATGGAAATTGGGAACGTGGGAAGTCGTTGACAGAATCCCAACATATTATTCTCCCGGACACTTATGCATTCCCGGAGGTGACAGCGAAAAACCGTGGGGCAAATATTTAATTGCATTAAATAAAATTACTAAGGACAGATATTTACCGACAGGTCCCGAACTTTGCCAGTCGGCACAATTAATCGACATCACCGGCGATAAGATGAAAGTGCTGCTTGACTTCCCGACAATCGGCGAACCTCACTACGCACAGGCAATTCCCGCAGATATTCTGCTGAAGAATAATAAGAAAATTTATGAACTGGAAAAAAATTATAATCCGTCTGCTGTAAAAAGTGAAAAGTATGCACGGGTTGAAAGGAAAGGAAACGAAGTTCATGTTTATTTAACGGCAACACGTTCACACTTTAAACCGGATAATATCGAAGGAGTAAAAACCGGCGATAAAGTTTATTTTCATGTAACTAACTTAGAACAGGATTGGGATATCCCCCACGGCTTTGCAGTTAAAGGAGCTAATAACTCCGAGCTTCTGATTATGCCCGGACAGACAAAAACAATTTTATGGATACCACAGCAGGAAGGCGTTTATCCTTTTTACTGCACCGACTTTTGTTCGGCATTACATCAGGAAATGCAGGGATATATAAGAGTATCTTCTGCTCAAAGCAGCGTAAAAATTTCTTTTAATTAGTGCATCTGCAACGAAATGATTGCACAAATATCGAACGTTTTGTTCAGTTTTGCAGCCGACACTGTACTCCTCTATTAATTAAAAGATTTAGTCGGAGGAGTACTCGCTGTAGCATCATTTTCGAAGGAATGGTCACGATGAAAACTAAATCAAGAATCTTATTGTTAGCCGCAGCATTAATGTTAATCAGTTTATATTTTTTCCCTATATGGAATATTGACCTTCACGCACCGCAGTATCCGGAAGGAATTGGTTTAAGAATTTGGGTCAATCAAATAACCGGCGAAAAAAAGTATGATCTGTCGAATATTAACAAGCTGAATCATTATATCGGGATGAAACCGATTGAACCTGAATCGATCCCGGAACTTAATTACATGCCTTATATTGTGGGCAGCATTATTTTACTGGGAATTTTAGTTGTACTGCTTAAAAGGAAAAAACTTGTTATTGGATGGATCGGAATCATTATTCTCGTTGCGGCACTTGGGTTATACGACTTCTATTCTTGGGGCTACCAATATGGACACAACTTAAATCCCGAAGCCCCAATTAAAATACCGGGAATGGCATACCAGCCGCCGCTTATCGGTTCAAAACAGTTATTGAACATAAAAGCGGTGTCACTTCCAGGTGTTGGCGGATTAGCTTTGGGTGCCACAATTCTTATTGCAACCGCCGCTGTAGTAACAGATAAAAAAGGAAAACCCGATGATGCGAAGTAAAAAGATTTTGTTTTTTCTGATATCCGTCTCAATATTATTTTTATTGACGGCTTGCAGTAAAGAACCGGAGCCGATTGAATACGGAAGCGATACCTGCTCAAACTGCAGAATGCTGATTACCGATCAGAAATTCGGAAGTGAAATTGTAACGGACAAAGGAAAAATTTTCAAATTCGATTCCATAGAGTGTATGGCAAATTTTTATTCTACTCAAAAAAAGGACGAAAATTTTTCTTTGTGGGTAACCGATTTCAAACATCCCGAAAAGTTTATTGATGCAGACAAAGCCTTCTTTTTAAGAAGTGATAAAATAAAAAGTCCGATGGGAATGAACCTTGCTGCCTTTTCCGATAAAAATGAACTGGACAAAGCTGCTTCGGCTTTTAACGGCACTCAAATAAACTGGAAAGAGTTAGTCGATTATGTTAAGAACAATTGGGATTAAAATATTTTTCCTGCTGTTTCTATTGTTCAATTCTCTGTCCGGGAAAATAATTAAAATAGGACCGAACGAAAAAATTACTTCTATTAAAAAGGCGCTGGAAATCTCGAATGCGGGCGATTCATTAATTATTCAAAAAAATATTTACCGCGAATCGCCCGTTGTTATCACCAAACCGGTTTATTTCATCGGTGAAAATTTCCCAGAATTAAACGGCGAAAATGAAAAAGAAATTCTTCTTATCAAAGCGAATGATGTTGTGGTAAAAGGAATTTTATTCAAAAATGCGGGAATAAGTTTTATTCATGATAACGCCGCAGTAAATCTCGACAGTGTAACTAATTGTGTTATTGAAGGAAATAAATTCGAAAACAATTTCTTTGGAATTTATTTGTCTTATTCCACTTTTTGTAGAATTACGGGAAATAAAATAACCGCAAACTCAAAAAGAGAAACTTATTCGGGCAACGGAATTCATCTCTGGTACTGCAAAAATATTATAGTTGAAAAAAATACAATCATCGGGCACCGCGACGGCATTTATCTCGAATTTACCTCCGACACAAAAATTTTGAATAACATCAGCCAGAAAAATTTACGCTACGGCTTACATTTTATGTTTTCCGATAGCTGCTCATATTCGGGCAATACATTCCAGAAAAACGGTGCCGGAGTCGCAGTTATGTACAGCCGTCATGTAAGCATGACAAGTAATAATTTTCAATTCAATTGGGGAAGCGCATCTTACGGACTTCTTCTGAAAGAGATTTCAGACATTAATGTGAACAAAA
>DYLN01000196.1 GCA_020722085.1 Melioribacter roseus | reverse complement strand
GCAGCGTCAAGGCGGGTGAATTGTTTTTCAATTTCTTGGACGATTAGTGTTTGTTCTTCCATAGAATCAGGATAGATAATTTCTATTTTTTTAATTCCATCTTTATTTATTGCGACTTGTGTAGTTCCTGTAGAGAAATTATCTTTTTCGAGATTAAAATTTGGAGATAAGAAAAAATATTTTAGAAATTTTGCCTTGCAATTAAGGGGGTTTATTCCAGCAAATCCCGTAGACAATATATATTTATCTAATTCTGATTTATTTGTTTCATCAAAACAATATACTTTTGTTGTTCCTTTCATTTTTGCAAACCAGACAGAATTAAGAACAGGTTGCATATTTGCTCTTAAAGGTCTTTTTTTATAAGATATTTTAGATTCGATTTTCTCAATTTTTGTTCCTTGAATTGATTCCGTAGATAAATAATCTTTTTCTCCTTCAAACCTCACTATTCCGCTACCGCAAATTTTAAAGTCATCACTTCCAAGTTTCTCTTTCTTCCAACCTTCCGGTAATTTAATTGAATTTTCTTCATCCATTTTAAAAATGTTTAGATACAAACCTCTTCGGTTATTCCATTAAGAATTGAATTGAAATTAAATTTAAATTTAGCATCTGCAAAAATCTCTGTTGCTTTTCCAAGTCCACCCATCTGATCAAAGGGAGTGTATCCAAAGTCATCCGGGGTGATGTCAATTGATTCGGAGATGTGATTTTTGATTTTCTCAAGCCAATTTAGCTGCTCTTGTGTGAACTCTATGCCGGAATCCATCTGTTTTTTGAGCCATATAGCAAATCTCTTGTCAACTGTGTTATTAAATGGTTCTAATTCATTTACTTTGCCAAGTTCAAATCTGAGAAGTGAAACAAAGTCAGATATCTTATTCTTTGTTTTACCACGAACCTTTGGTTCCTCAAGTTGAGCGTATGCCTGCCAGATTTTACCGGGGGTTAAACTATAAGGAGGGGACTCAATCTTACTTGCAAGATCCTTTACATCTTTCCATCGTAATCTTCCTTTGTTAGTATAAAAAACCTGCAAAGCAGTTAATTCATCCTTGTTTTTTTCAATGAAATCCCGGAATGATTTAATAACATCTTTTGCTTTCTCGGTGGCAATCGGAGAGTAACCAGCTTCTTCAACCACATCAACAGAAACATCATCTATAATTTGTTCGGTCTCCTGTTTAATTTCAGGCAGCCGCTGCATAAGTTTTGCATTGCCAATAAACGGCTTTAATGCTTCAATCATTCGCTTTTGAGAAATTTCTTCAATCTCTTTTTTAAGTGGAACGTACTCTATATAATCGCCTACTCCGAATTCTTTTTGTGCTTGTTCATAAATTTTATCCTCATCTATTGCATCAACAAAACCGCGAGCAAAATCAGATAGTGATTTTCCACTCGTGATTGCTTTTATTTCCTCAATTTGCTTTTCAGTTAGTTTCTTCTGCAGGCGGGAAAGACGGCTTGCCATAGATGAAAGATTGTCTTTATGTGGCTTGGCAAATCTAATGGTTTTTAGCAATTTCTCAAATGAAACCAATGGCTTCTGCTCGAGTGGGCTTGTTTCGCTTAAATCCTCGTTTTCTGTTACTCCTACAGCATCAACAATTACATATCTTTCCTTTGCCATCGCATCAGGAGTAACAGTTTTAAAATCATCATTTCTCATTACCCTTACACCCCTGCCCTTCATTTGCTCAAAATAATTTCTACTTTTCACAGAACGCATAAAGAAAACAATCTCTAGTGGCTTAATGTCAGTTCCAGTTGCAATCATATCAACGGTTACTGCAATCCTTGGATAAAAGTCATTTCTGAATTGCCTAATTAAATTTTCAGGTTTCTCCCCTTCTGTTTTGTATGTTATTTTTACTGCAAAATCATTTCCTTCATTGAATTCCTCTCTTACCACCTGCACGATTTCCTCTGCATGATTATCATCCTTTGCATAAATAAGTGTTTTTGGGACATATTTTCTTCCGGGGAAAATTTCTGTTAAAACCTTTTCTTTAAATGTTCTGATAACTGTCCTGATCTGGTCTTTTGAAACAACTTCTCTATCTAATTGCTCTGAGGTATATTCTAAATCATCATCCAGTGTTTCCCATCTTTTTCTTCTTGTTCGCATATCTCTTTTCTGTATTGTCTCACCCGCTTCAATTACCGAGCCGTCCTTTGTTATTTTCGTCCTTATTTTATAAACGCTAAAGTCAACATTAATCTGGTCTGCAACTGCCTGCTCATGTCCATACTCCATGACAAGATTATTATTAAAAAACGCAATTGTGCTTTTTGAAGGTGTTGCGGTAAGGCCAATCAGGAAGGCATCAAAATAATCAAGAACCTGCTTCCATAATTTGTATATTGACCTATGACATTCATCAACGATAATTACATCAAATGTTTCTATCGGAATATTTGGATTGTATTCAATAAGTGCAGGTGGAGATAAAATACTATTTTCAAACTCAGATTTTTGTTCAAGTAATGGATCAAATTCCTTTTCACCTTTGAGCATGGAGTATATTCTTTGAATTGTTGATATACAAACCCTGCTTGAATCCTCAATATTATTTGTTGTAAGATGCTGGACATTATAAAGTTCAGTAAATTTCCGGCCATCTTTCGGAACAACAAAATTTTGAAATTCTTGATGTACTTGGGTTCCTAAATTGCTCCTATCTACTAAAAATAAAATTCTCTTTGCATTGGCGCGTTTTATTAAGTCGTAGCAGATATTTACAGCAACATATGTTTTACCTGACCCGGTTGCCATCTGAATTAATGCCCTTGGCTTGTTTTCCGATAACGATTTCTCAATATTTTCAACGGCGGTTTTCTGTACCTGCCATAGCTTTTCATTTTCAATGTCTTGGTAATGGATTAATCTTTGCCTGAGAGTATTTCTACCTTCGCCAACCCATTTTTTAATGGTTTCCGGTCTTAGAAAACCGAAAATTTCCCTGCTCCGCGGTTTTGGATCCCACATATTTGCAAATATTGTTTCAGAGCCAGATGACACATAAACAAAAGGTAAAGGCAGACCAACATGTTGATAATTTTCAGGGAAGCCCTCAGAATACTTTTGTACCTGTGGTTCTTTTCCGATAAGTGTTTCTCCTTCTTTTTTCGCTTCTATGATGCCGACAGCTTTCCCATCTACAAATAAAACATAGTCTGCTTCTCCGACATCTTTTCCCATTTGAAAGTACTCTACAGCAACGCCTTTAAAAGAGTTAATATCAGCTGTCTTGAAATGCTGAACTTTCCATCCGGCTTTTTCAAGTGCCGGGTTAATCAGATTATGCCGTGCTTCTGCTTCTGGGGCATATATGTTATCCGCCATAATTCATTATTTATTAAAATTAAA
>DYLN01000195.1 GCA_020722085.1 Melioribacter roseus | reverse complement strand
CCGCTCGGGTCGAATGTCCATGGTGATGACTGATCCCAGTTACCGCTTTGATAGGAATAGAAAGTTCCGGGTGCGCCCACAGTCCATAAACCTGTAATGGTTGCACTCCCTGTTGAGGTTGCCGGATTTACCCCTTTGGCAGATGCACCGGTTGCAAGAGCCCATACTCCGGAGGTATTTGTATATAACTGGAATTCAGCAGGATCACCAACAGCTTCTGACACATCATAGGTAAATGAAAGACGTGAGGCAGCATTGGTGGTGATATTAACTGCAGTAATGTCCCAGTGTTTATTTATATATGATGGCAGAGTTCCAGTTGCTGAAGGTACAGCCCTTACAGAAATACTTCTTGGAGCGGCGGCAATATTAGGCAGGTTAGTTATTATGAGGGGATTATAATACCCATTACTGCCAACAGGATATGTTCGGTTAAAACTCTGGTTGGTTGCATTTGCCGATTGAATAAAACTACCTGCTCCATTGGTTTCTATCATTTTTGTGGCATTGAAGGGTGCCCCTGCAACTGCATTGGTTGTGGCAAGAGTAAGATTATAGTCGCCCAGCCGGATAACTCCGGAGGTCAGTGTAATAAGGTTGTTAACCGTTACCGGACCTGTAAGAGTTTTTATCCCGCCACCCTCAATATATATTCTATAGTAAGTATAACTTCCAATCTGTTGATCGGTTCCGTTAAAATAGACACTGCTCGTTGCACACGTAAAACCACCGCCGGTAAAGTCTCCCCCAACGTATATTCTTCCTGCTCCTGTAAAAGTAATGTTATTACGGTCATTTGCCCCTTCCATTCTGATATTTCCCGAAGCATTTATTCTACCGGTTGAGGCAGTAATCAAAAGGTCATAAGAAGGGTCGGCTGTTGCTGGCATAAAGATTCCGGCGCAATTCAGAATTCCGGTTCCCAGTGTGATAGTCTGGTCCCCCGCATCAGCTGCAGGTTCACTGAATATTACATCGCCAGTAACATTAAGAGTTCGGCCAGTTAAAATAATAGTTGTTGCAGCCGTTGTACCGTCAACAAATGTAATACCTGCAACAGGATTAGCCGGATTTACATTCAATGTTACGACATGTCCGCTGTTGATCCATACAGTTCCTGCTCCTGCAGCAACACCTGGATAATCGCCAGGAGCACAATTTACCCATACACCTGAAACCCTAACCTGCCATGTAGTGTTTGCATTCCAGTTGCCCGTAGCGCGTGTCTGATAGTCACCATCCTGTGGTGCGGGCACTGGTGCTGGAAATGGATTTAATAGTGCCGGAAAGATATCTTTTGCATCATAACTTGTAGAAGTCTTTAAGTATTTCCCTGTGTTTCCATCCTCATTTAAATCAGGTAATGAGCCGCTCGAAAAAAAAGGAATAAGGAACAGTAATATTAAGAGTATGAAATTTCGAAATTTTTCTCTGAAAACGAATTTTAAACAACATAACACCCATAAAAGTTCTAAACTCTTTGCTCTTAGGGGTAATTTACTTTGACTTCTCATAAAATTATAATTTAAAAAATCAACATATAATTAAAACTATTTCTGATATTCAGGATAAAATCAGAAATTATAACAAGCGAATATATATATTTTTTAATAACTGCAACATTATATGTTACAGGTATTTTCAACATTCCTTCAGGGTTTTTAACAAATCCTGTTTCGTTAAGCTTCAATAAATCTTTTAATTGATGACTCCAAACCGGCCAGTTTAGTTGCAAATTTGTATGTTTCAAAAATCAAATTTTGACGAATAACCTTAAAAAGGCAATAAATAAACAAAATTTATTGATAAAAATTTGAAATGATTTTAATTTTTATTGGTCTTTATCGGCAGAAATGCTGGAAGAACATTTTAATGTTCAAAATCAGTAGTGTCCGACTAATTTTTTAATAAAAAAGAAAGGTCACTGCTCGAATCCCGATTTATCGGGACTCATGTTGTAAGTTTACATTAGAAACAAAACCATACAACATGGTAAAAGATACAGAAATAAAATTTGTCGAACAGCCGAACGTTTATATTAACTTTTAAAGAGGTACTTTTAATTTATTCCACAAAAATAAGGTTATTCGGTGACATCTTAAAAGGGGTAGGCTGTAATCCCTAAGGAGAAAATTAAATATTAGTTATTGATAATCAAATACTTATGAAGTTAAATTGTGATTCTTAATTATTAATCGGATAACAGTGATTTTATATTTGACTGTTTTTTTAATTGTATATAAAGGTTGGCTGTATGTTTTGTTTGTGTTGGCGGAGCTTGCGGAGCCGTGGCGCAATTTTTGCCCTCGCGGCGCAACTAAAATGCTTCTTTTCGTGTATCAAACTATCGCGCCGCAATACAAAAGCTGACGGGTATTGCAAATTTTTCTTTTTATACATCATGTTATTGAGAGCAGAACAAAAATTGTGACAAACAAATAAAATATACCGTCCTGTTACCGCCTGGTGTTAAATTTATTCTTTAATGATAGACTCAATTAAGGTTATTAATCCTTCAACTGGTTGAAAGTATTGCATTACCTGAGTTTCTTCAAAATCGAAAAGGTCATCATAGTCTCCTTTCTGTCTCCATGTAAATAGCTGAGAATATATTTTCCCATATTTCTTATCTATGATCTGATTCTTAATAAAATGCTCAGTAAAATTTGATTTAGCTCCGTTGTGAGTATTTGGATTCAAATCATTCTTTAAAAGAAGAGCCATTACAGCATAGTACGCCGAATAGTATAACCTATTAATTGTTGAGTTCCATTTCCTCTTCGAAGCAAGAATCTTTGCATCATCAAACGTATCCCAAGCGCGTGATATACGGTACTTAATATAACTTTCTTTTTCTGGATTCATTTTATACGGATTCCGTCACGATTAATGTTTTCAAATAGAGGTGTGATGGAATGATTCATATTCCAGTCTTTTTTTGCATAAATCAATGGAGAAATAACTTCTCCAGTTTCAATTTCAATTTCATAAAGAGCATCAATTATTCGCTTTTCAAAATCAAATTTGACTCTCTGTGAATTAAGTAGTATAAGGATATCCCAATCAGATGATTTTTTTGCACTTTTTCTGGCTCTTGACCCATATAAATAAACTTCAGAACCAGGTGCTATAAAGTCAACAACCTCTTTTATCCTTTTTAGTATGTCTGATTGTCTACTCATATTGCAAATTTACAAAATATTGTTGGTATTCGCATTGCAGTATTCGCTTACACCTGGCGGTAACTTAATAGTGTTTTATACGCAGTCTTATTATAATTTGCCAGTTAAAGGTATAAAAAAGTCTTTAAAATATTGACCGGAATTGTGTTAAATAAGATTGTGTATAAAACTGAGTTGAACTAAGCCATGTTTATTCTATGGGCATTCTATTGATTAATTTTTTATTTGCCTGATTACGAAAGAATTAT
>DYLN01000052.1 GCA_020722085.1 Melioribacter roseus | reverse complement strand
GTTAGAGTCTATCGGACTCAACGAGATTCTGTCGAACGACTGACGAGCGAAGTTCGAAGACGAATGCCCTTGCGCTTTGCGCTCTTCACTCAATTATCTTCTTTATATCTTTTTCTTTGCCGAACAAAACCAGAACGTCGTTCGCTTCTAACACCGTTGTTGAAGTGGGAACGCCGTAAATTCTTTGTTTAACCGTTTCTTCTCCGGTTGCTTCGTCTTGAATTGTGTAGCTCCGTTTTATTGTGATGAGATTGAGGTTGAATCTTATTCTTAGATTTATTTCCTGCAATGATTTGCCCACAAATGCTTTTGGAGTTTTGATCTGAAGTATGTTGTATTCTTCGCCGATGGGCACATAATCGAGAATATCATCGCTCAACAGTGTGTTTGCTACTTTGTTAGCAACTTCAAATTCCGGCGTAACCACATGATGAACGCCGAGTTTGTTCAGAATTTTTTCCTGAATTTTAGATGAAGCACGTGCGACAACCTTTTTAACTCCCATTTGCAAAAGCAAAACGGAGGTTAAAATTGTGTCCTCAAAGTTTGTCCCAATTGAAATTATTACCGCATCCATTTTCTCAATACCGATTGAGCGCAAAGCGCGTTCCTCGGTTGAATCCATTTTTACTGCATACGTAACTTTATCTTTTATATCTTCTATAATTTCCATATTGCGGTCGACTGCGACAACTTCGGCTCCTTTTTCGGCTAACGAAATTGCAATGCTTAAACCGAAATCTCCCAATCCTATTACTGCAAATTTCTTGTTCATTTTTCCCCTTGTTTATAGTATTGAAATATTTTCTCCCGGCAAATCGTAATATACTTGCTTTGGCTTACGCATAAATGTATACAAGAAAGCAATCGGTCCAACTCTGCCAATAAACATCATCATAACAATAACAAACTTGCCCGTTCCGGTTAAAGAAAACGTTATTCCTCTGGATAAGCCCACCGTACCGAAGGCACTAAATACTTCAAAGGAAATGTCGGTCAAATTTGCCTTTTCCGTCATTGTCAAAAGAAATATTCCTATTGTTATAAAAAAAATGCTCAGCCCTGTTTTAATCAACGCTTTAATAACAATTTCGCTGGAAATGGATCTGTTTTTGAAAGTAACATTTTTTTGATTTTTTAAAATAGCGAATGTTCCTTTAACCAGCATGGCAAATGTAGTGGTTTTAATTCCGCCGCCGGTTCCGCCGGGAGAGGCGCCAACAAACATCAGGAAAAAATAAAAAATAGCTGTAGATACATGAACCAAACCGAAATCTATTGTATTAAAGCCTGCTGTTCTTGCAGTTACAGATTGGAAAAAAGCAGTGTGAATTTGTTCGAAGAAATTCATTCCCTTTAATGTGTTGTTATATTCCAGTAAGTAGGTTGCTGCAAATCCGAAAACTATCAGCAAAAAAGTTGTTGTAAGTACAATTCTTGTTTGGAGCGGGATATTGAAATTTACCGTTTTGAATTTCGATGATACCTGCCGTATGCTTAAAAGACTCATAATTGTTGGGAAACCGATACCTCCTATTATTATCAAAAAAGCAATTGTAGTTGTGTAAGCATAATTTGTTCTTACAGCCGGTTCCATCATGTTCATCGAGAAAAGAGAAAAGCCGGCATTACAAAAAGCAGAGATAGAGTGAAATATAGATGTTAAAACTGCGTTCTCGGTAGAGCTGAAAGAACCGCGCGAACTTAAAAACAGAATTACTGCTCCAATAAGTTCAACGGAAAATGTAATTAATAATAGGTAGGATAAAATTTTTGTAATTGCACCGACGTTTTCTTCGTTTAATAAATCATTCAAAACGATCCGCTCTTTAATTCCTAATCCTCCGGCAAGGAACAAAGCAAAAAAGGTTGTGAAAGTCATCAGTCCTAATCCGCCGATTTGAAATAGCAGCATAATTACAATTTGTCCAAATCTTGTGAAGTAAGTTGCAGTGTCTACTGTTATTAATCCCGTTACGCAAACTGCACTTGTTGAAGTAAACAGTGCATCGATAAAAGAAATGCTTCCGTTTACAGTTGATGCTGGCAGCATTAATAAAAAAGTACCAGCCATAATTGTAAAAAAGAAGCTTAAGATGAAAAGCCGCGACGGGTTTATTTTTGATTGAAGAATTTTTTTGTTGTAGCGAAGTCCACCCAAAATTATGCCGATTACAATAAATATCTGTGCAAATACAATGTAAAGATAAGCGATATTTTTAAGGTTAAGCACCTCTCCTATCTTTTCAACGAGACTTAAATTAAAAAGCGAAAGTATTATTTCAAGGACGATCAATCCGGCGATAATAGTTTCTACAATGTGGCTTTTCAAGTACTCAAATTTGTTTGCAGAAAGTAAGAGCTGAGCAAATTGATATAAAATGAAAACCGCAATTACGCCGAGCGAAATGTAGTGCATTAATAATACATCTTTGCCGGTAATACGAAAGCCGTACTCGAGAATTATTGATGCAAGACCGAGGAAGCTTGAGATAATGACAATTATTTTCAGAAGCCGTAATATTTTTTCCTTCCACAATGTGGAGGATTCCCATAAAGAATTTTTCAATCGGCAGCCTCCAATTTATTTAAAGCCGAAAGAATAGATTCGTTTAAATAATTTACAGCCTCATTTTCATACCTTCGGTCGAATATATACATACTGATTTCAAATATGTTACTCTCTTTTAAGAAATCTATTTTTTTTAGAAAGATTTCCGGACTGCTTTTACTGTGAGCATAAGGTGTTGAAATTGCTGCTTCTCTTAAAAGTTCCAACGTTTTTTTTACATCGAATTTAAACGGGAATTCATACTCAAGCGATATTAAATGCTCCGCCTGACCGACATTAATATTTTCCACCGGGTTTTGCAGAAAAATTGAGTTGGGAATATTTACTCTGCAATTATCGTCTGTTATAATTGAAGTGAACCGCCACTGAATTTCAGAAACCTTCCCTTCGTAGCCCGCCACCTTGATGAAATCGCCTGTTTCAAATGGAGGATTGTAAGAAATTATAAGTCCACCGATAAAATTTTTCCACATTGGAATTGAAGCTGCACCAAGAAAAATTATAAATAAAAAAATAACCGCAAGCGTAATTTCTTTCGAAGAGCCGAACAAAAGAGTAATAATAATATAAAATATAAATACGCCTAAAAAAATACGTAGGAGAGTAAGAAGTTTGAAATAAAAAGAGGGCACGTTTTTGAAAAGAGCAGATCTTGCGGCTTTGTTGAATAGTTTGAACAGACCGAAAGAAATAAGAATTAATAAAATGACTTCCAGAATAGTGAAGAAGTTTATCTGTTTAATTGTGTCAAGAAGTTTTTTATCATATTTAAATACTTCTTCAACAAGGTTTTTGGGTTTTGTATTTATTTGTTTTTGCGCTGAAGGTTTTTTGTGTTTAATTATTTTTACGGAATCATCTGCGGTTTCTTTTTCAGTTAGCTGCGGCGGATTAATACGTGATGAATCAATTGCTGGTTTAGTCAAAGCGGTATCCTGCTTACCTTGTGCTGAAACTGCTCCGGCAGTAAAAATAATTATTAGAAGTACAATTTTTATTTGTAGAAATTTTTTCATTTGATATTTCTTTTTATCAGCTCGGTTTCAATTAACTTGAACAAAAATTTATTTATGAAATAAACATTGCTGCTTATGCTTAGGGGATCCTTTCCGATTAAATTTAGAGCAGTAAGCGTAGTTAATGTTTCTCTCGATGTTTCGATCGGAACCATTAAAATTTCTGAAAGTTCGTTTTCGGTTAACGATCCGTGAAGAAGAAGAAGCGACAAAGTAAGATAATATTTATGATCTAAATTTGATAATACCTTTGAAACAATTTTCCGCGGCGACTTTATGAAAATCCTGTTTCCACTTACATTTTCCACAGACAGAAGCCAGTAAAACATTGCTGCAACAATATTTCCTTCAGAATATTTTTCTAGTCTGCTGAAATACTGTGCGGATAATCTTTCCTGTTCCTCCTCTCTGGATTTTGGTTGAACGAATTTTGATTTAAACTGTTGAAACTGATCGGGAATAAATTGAATTCCATAGCCTGTCGCACTGTGTCTTTTTAGAATAATTGATTTTACATCCTTTTTATGAAGATCGTTAATAAAGATTTTCTTTTCGAATACATCTCCAAAATTAAAATTGTTGTTGATAAAAGCCCATGAATATTTGCTCGTGCTGCAAAGCCAGAAAGTATTTTGATTTGTTGCCGCAAGTATATTTTTGAAAGCAGTAAGAGCGGCGTATCCGTTGATTTTTTTTAGAAAAAGTTTATTCAGGTTTTCAACGATGATTATTCTTTTATTGGTTCTATCGTTCAGCAGAGAAATTATTTCATCTTCTGAAAGAGTGCGTGAATAATTTAGAAGCCTGCTCAAAATTTTTAAAAGATCGTTTTTTCCGGTTACCGTTTCCTCGAAGCTGTAACGAATGTATGTGCTGCTGCTTAGATCGGTATTGATTATTGAATTCACCAGACTTCTTTTGCCGCTGCCAGGTTCACCGATTAAGGCCACGGAAGATCTCCGACCGCTTCTATGATTATTAAGTGCTGCCTGAACCGCAAAATGAACTTCGTTCTGCTCAACATAAAAGTCGGAAGATTCAAGCGGCGTGCCGTCGAATAATTTTTTGTAAATATAAGGCAGACGCTCGATACTGCTTTGAATCTGCAGTATATTTTCAGAAGAAATTTCTTCCGGTTTAACTCCTCGTAAATTGTACTTAATCAGTAAATCGTGAACGATATCTCCAAAGTATTTTTTAAAATTTCGTTTTGTAACAACAAAGATTTTTCTGAACGAATAACCAATATTTTTGATCGTAGTTTTTACAAACGAGATAATTTTGATTTTCCTCTTCTCTTTGCTGATGTATAACTCAATGTCGAAAGAGGTTTTTTGAAGGATCAGATCGTTAACTTCATTTATTGCTTCATCTACCTTTTTACTTATTTTGGAAATAATGTTTTTTTCGAGACTGTCGATCAACTGGTTAATTTGAGAAATTCTATCGGTCATTTTACTGCTGAAGGATTTTGCAAGTTCAAGAGCCGTTTTGATGCCGATATCGTTATTATTCAATTCCTTTATTGCAGTATCGAAATGAAAGTTCACAATCAGCACAAAATTTTTGACCTCTGCGGAAATTAAATTAAGCTGGTTTATTAACAGTTCGTTGACTTCACTGATTTCCCGAGGGAGTTTTTTACTGAGCAGATTCTTAGCTGCTGCTCCGGCGCGTACAGTTTTTAACTGAATCGGTTTCGGTGTTCTGTCTTTGAATTCAAGCTCCGATTCTTCAAGCAGTTCGATTTTTTCCGGCAGCTCCGAAGTAATGACTGTAAATTCTTTAATCAAATTTTCAAACAGCAGACTAATTCTTCTGCTCGATTTTATCGAGTCCAGTGTTTTTGCGAGTCTCTTTACGAGGTTTAAGAATTCTGTCTCCTTTTTTTCTGCCAAAAATGTTTCAAGTTCCCTTGGCGGTCTGTTCTCATATTCAGATAAATCTTTTTCAAACCGGTTTACTTTTTTGGCAAGTTCATTATTGGTGCTTCGCAAATTGTTGTTGATTTCCTCCGATACACTAACAAGCGATGAATTTACGATTTCGTTTATTCTTACTTTCAGCCGGTTAACGTATGCTTCTTTTTCGAACAGACCTAAAATTCCCGAATAGTACAAAGCCCAGTAGCGGATCGATTGGAGAGCGGTTTCTTTTGCATTCTCACTTTTAATGTAAACTTTCGAGAACCTAAACTTTTTTTCTTTGTATTCGTACGTTCCGGCAATTCTTAAAATCTCCACCAAATGATTAAAAGGATTTGCAATTGCATAATATAAACGGTTGCTTATCTCTTCGGTGGTTGAATTAATTTGTGAAGTGTAAACAGTAATTGCGTTAATTGTCTGCTGGTGAATATCGTCTAACTTGCCTAATAAAATATTTGCTAGACCAGGATTATCCCTTTCTTCAATTAAAAGATTTATCAGTTCTTCGAGGTCTTTGTTTGTTTCGGCGTAAAACGATTTTACTATTCTTAATGTTGTAAGCCGTTCTATGCCGACAAGATTCACGGCTTCAAGGATTTCCTGTGAAGACTCGCCGACTAAATAATATTTTGCTAAATTTTTATAATCCACCCTTCTTTTGAGTGTATATTTCTTGTTGAATATTTTGTGAATAAACAATTTTGTTTTGTAGAGGAATTTGCGGTATTTCACATAGAATGGATCATCTTTTTCGATGGTGTATTTTTCTTTTTCGAGTTCAACATAATATTCTTTTTTCAGTCCGTCGGTAAGATCGATAAACGAATAGAACAATTCGCGCACAAGCGGTTCAAGACGGAGTATGTGTTTTTCTATTTCCTTCCTTTCTTCGCTTAATGCTATGAGCCAGTCGGCAACATTTTTTTGCGCTTTGAAAATCTCACTTCTTATTTTTGAAGGTGGGGCTCCCGGTTGAGAAATTGCTTTTCGTAAATTTTGATATTCTTCGGTATATTTTTCGGTTAAACTTACCACAAGCTCAATGGATTCTTCGCTGCGCACTTGTATAAACTTGCGGTCGAATTGTGTCAGAATATCATTTACTTTGAACAAAATGTTGTAAAGAGATTTGTTCAACTGTGCATCGTTCAAATTAGGTTCGGTAAAGCGCTTCTTAACTTTTTTCGGGATTTTTTCCTTGAATTGTTCCCCAGGACCCGCAGGTTCGCTTTCTGGCTGAACGGGCACTTCAAATATTTCGGATATTTTTTTTGCTTTCCCTATTCCGATTTTAAGAAGAACAGGTCCAAGAAAAATATTAAATGCCACGAGAGAAGTGATAATGTTTTTGAGGCTGTCACCGATGTCCGGAAGTTTTTGAGCAATTACCACGGCTAAACCTAAAATCAATCCACCCATTGAAAAGAAACCGAGCCAGCCGGAATTAATCAGCTCTTTTGACTCACCGCTTGTTTTGGCAGCTAATCGAACCGAAAAATAAAGGGCTGCCCCGCGAATTATAAAAATTATCAAACCGAGAGCAAAAGCATCGGCAGCAGAAATTAAATTAATCGAAGCGCCGGCAACAGTAAAGAAAGTGATAAATATCGGCAGAGAAAGTTTGAGGAGAGGTTTATGAAATTCTTCCTCTTTTTTGCTGTAATTTTGAATTACGAATCCCG
The DNA here is from genome assembly GCA_020722085.1 of Melioribacter roseus. Classification (GTDB taxonomy): domain Bacteria; phylum Bacteroidota; class Ignavibacteria; order Ignavibacteriales; family Melioribacteraceae; genus Pyranulibacter. The sequence continues at coordinate 15,093 of DYLN01000052.1, read as the reverse complement.
CGGCAACGAAGAGAACAAGCGTTTCCAGATGCAGCAAAAATGAAATTTGGCTTCCCAAAACTACAAAAGCTAAAATAAAAAGCAGCAGCTCTTTGTTTATATATTTTAAGTAAGCATTAGTGAAAAAACCGAAAACCGCTCCAAGAAGAATTGAGAATAAAAGCTCTTTGCCTAAATCAATAAAAACCGCCGTGTTCAAAAGTCCCACCGGCGAAGTGAGAGCAATTGAGATTGTAAGCACTATTGCAAGAAGAAGAATGACCAGTAAATCTTTAACAATTGCCGTGCTCAAAATTAAATCGATAAATCTGCCTTTGGCTTTCGAATCGCTCGCAACCACAAGAGTCAATTCAATTGAAGTTCCGAGAGCAACAACCGAAAGAATTAATCCCGCAGAAAGAATTGTTTTCCAGCCTGCTCCGGCAAGAAATGGGATAAATTGAGAGGAGATAAAAATTGCAGCGGTAACAAGAACAAAAACAAAAATAGTTTTGAATAAAAGTATAAGGGAAATTGATCTAATATAACTTTTGATCTTAGCGAGTTTCAGTTCCATCCCGGCAATGAGTGCAATCATGCTTAAGGTAACATTGTTTACGAGACTAATATCACGGAGAACCTGAAAGTTGAAGACCTTCAGAAAGTTCGTCTGCAGAATATAATTTGAATAAGGTCCGAAAAATATTCCTATAAAAATATAACCTATTACGCGCGGCAGTTTTAATAAAGCGAAGACCTCACCCATAGCAAACGAGGCAAGAATAAGGAAGCCTAATGCGATAAGAGTTTTAGGATTAACCACAGACACAGCTTCGAGCTGGATGGTTTGTACAAATAAAAAGACAGCGAACAAAATTCCTATTATTAAAAATCTTCTGATTATTGCTGTCATAGATTTTCTCCGGTAATTTCTCCGGAATCAACCAGCAATTTTTTAGTTGATGAATATCCAATCAAACCGAAAAAAATTACCGAAACAAGCGCACTGCTTACAACAATCGGAGTTAGATCGGATTTATAAACATTGAGATAATCAATTGCCATTGCACAGACGATAATGTCATGCACAATTAATCCCGAACCGATTCGGGAAGAGAGCTTTTCTTTTTCCAAGGCGCTGATAAAAGCAAAGTAGCCCGCCGTTTTTTTTGAGATGAATCTTAAAAGAATAAAAAGCGCTGAAGCGGCAATAAAAGTATTTATATCCGGAGGCATCCAGTAAAAACCCGCCGTAATTACAATTAACAACGAGATCGGTTCTATGAATCGGCTTAGAGCACTCTCCAGTTTTTGCGATACCTTTGAAAGATTTGCAAGAACAAAGCCGAGAAGAAAATTCATGTAAAGGGGAGAAAAATTTAAATAGTAAGCCAAGCCGCTGGTAAAAATTGTGATACCGATTACGGCAACAAAAAATTTATTTTCATCCTCTTCCCGCCCTAAAAAAATATTAAACAATACACCGATAAGAATGGCAAGAAGAATACTTACTACTGCCCATTCTGTTGGAGTGATTTTATGCGAGTCGAATACGCCTTCCAGTGAATTTTTTCCGCCAATATGAAATAAGCCGAATAATAATCCATAAATAAAAATGTTGATGTTCAAATTCATTGCCGCCGAAGAACCGAGAGCAGAGAAAATTGGTCCCGCCGGTTTGTACTTGTTGAACAGTGCTTTAATCGCATAGCTTGATGAGACTGAGCCGGTTACGGCTAAAAAGAAAGAAGCCGTTATTAATTCATATAAATTTTTTCCATCGAAGAAAAAGTAATAAAGCGCACCGAATGATATTCCGCCGAGAAATAATAAAGTAATGATAATTTCAAATGCTGTAAGACGAATGTGTTCCGTATCGGCATTTTGAAAATCGGTCAGTTTAAATTTTAAGCCGTATATCAAACCGATAATTCCAATAGCAGCCGAAATTCCGGGAGAAAGCTGCTCTAAAACTTCGTTGTTGATTAATTCGGAATATTGTACGTGAAAGGAGAGTCGAACCCAGTTAGCAAAAGCCGGACCGATAACAATTCCGATAAAAATATATTCAATGCCGGAAGGAGTATAAAATTTTGTTTGAATTTTTTCCCTCAGAAAGTTTGTGCTTAAAAAAGCTAAAATAAGCACACCAATAAATATGATGAGAGGCGTCATCATACAGCTCTAAAATGCCTCAAGAATTGTTGTAACATATATCGAATGGTTATGTAGTCTAAATGAATTATGAAAGATAAAAAATAGACAGGATATAATCATAAAGATATTGTAATTGGAAGTGTTAAAACTTTGTTCAAAACATCGTATACAATAATTTCGCAACTTTGATTCTCGACCTTGGATGTATTAAATTAGGTTAAAATTAATATGAAATTAGTATAGCCATCAATGCTTACAAAAGATTATGTAAATGAAATTAAAAAAAATGGTAATGGAAGTCTTGCCAAAATAATTGAGGGGTTGAAAAACACAGGCAACCTGAGTTATTTTTTGGAAAATCTTGGATTTTTGCCGGATAATTTTGACGGAACAGTTCTTCTACCATTTATAAATCATGACAATAGTAATGTTCGATTTTGGGTTGTAAAGAATCTTGGCAAACTCGAAGATATTAGATACATCGGGCCTCTTTCCAAAGTTGCTAAAGAAGATAGTGACTCAATGGTGAGACGGGAAGCAGTTTCATCATTAGGACGGATGCGAGACACGAAAAATATTTCAATACTTATCGATCTGCTAACTGACCCCGACCCCAAAATTGTAGCCCAGGCAATAAGGGGTCTTTTGGTTTTTAAAGGCAATGAAACTGTTGATACAAAACTCAAGCAACTTGTTCATCATCCGAACGAGCTTATTCAACAAATAATCCAGAAAGAGTATTTTCCAAAACAAACTAAAAGATCTCATCTTTCACACACAGAGACGTATGATTATTTAAAAAATGTTGTAGTGAATGGAGATGTACGAGAAGTTCTTCAATTAGTTCCCGAAGACTCAATTCATCTTACATTTACGTCACCTCCATATTACAACGCAAGGGATTATTCTATCTACCCTAGTTACAAAGCATACCTACAATTTCTTGCTGATGTCTTTGAAAAAGTTCATAGAGTAACAAAAGAGGGGCGATTTTTCATCCTCAATACTTCGCCTATTATTATTCCCCGAGTAAGTCGTCAGCATTCGAGTAGACGATATCCAATTCCGTTTGATATTCATCCGTTTCTTATTGAAATGGGGTGGGAATTTATAGATGACATTGTTTGGCTTAAACCTGAAGCGAGCGTAAAAAACCGCAATGCTGGTTTTCTTCAACATCGCAAACCTCTTGCTTATAAACCAAACCCTGTTACAGAATACTTAATGGTTTACCGAAAAAAGACCGACAAACTTTTGGATTGGAATATTAGAGAGTACGAGTGGAAAACCGTTAAAGAAAGCAAGGTTCTTGGTGATTACGAAACATCGAACGTTTGGCGAATTGATCCGACATTTGATAAATCTCATTCAGCGGTATTTCCGGTTGAACTTTGCAATAGAGTGATTAAGTTCTATTCTTATAAGGGTGATGTAGTGTTTGACCCTTTTGCAGGCAGCGGTACATTGGGCATTGCTGCTAAAGCTCTCGAACGATATTTCTTTCTGACTGAAAAAGACGAAAAGTATTTTCAAGTAATTACAAAGAATCTGAGTTCGAAGTCATTATTTACACATACCGAATCTCGTTTTCTCTCTCTCAATGATTTCAAAGGGCTTACTAAATTATGACTCTTACTGATACTGTTACCCAGCGAATTATAACCAAACTTGTCAAAGGACAAGATTAGCGAGTCGAAATTGTTACACTTATTGATGCCGAGTTTCTTCAGTATGTCATTGATTTCTTTAAGCGTGTCGTTGATGCTAAACTCAAAAATCAAAACGTAACAATCGATTGGTATAAGAAAGAACTCTTGAATCTCGCCCTTTCATCAAGAGAGATTGCAATTCATTCTGGCCTCAATAAGAAGACAATCTCCAATATGTACAATAGTGCAAAGAGAGAAATTGTTATTGATGCCTCTTTCAAACATTACGATGTTCTTTACCAATCCATTAATGACTTGATTGAAAATGATGGCGATATCAATATTACTCTTACAATCAAACTTAGGAATGTAAGTGTTGATCTCAATATCAGCGAAAGTCTCATTGTTATTAACACACTTGCAGTTAAACGAGCGGAGCTTCGAGGTAGTTTATGGAGTACGGCAGGTAAACAAGTAGAAAAGCCGCTGATTCTAACTCTCTGTAAGTTATTTGATGTTCCTGAAAAACATTACGATCAAAGTAGACTTCCCAAATCAATTAGAGAAGTGGATTTTTATCTTCTTGGCGTTACGGAAAAAAATCGATTTCGTTGCGAAGTCAAACTGATGGGAAAAGGTAATCCCGAAAGTGCGGATGTAGTAATTGCTCGTAATAGCAAAGTCTTTGTTGCAGATAAACTTTCGGATTTGAACAAAAAACAACTTACCAAACTAAATATTGAATGGGTGGAACTTAGAAACAGTGATGGCTTCAGAAGATTCACAACTGTATTGAAAAATCTCGGAATCCCGTTTAAAGATTTTTCCGGGGATATTGATGTACGTCTATCTCAAATTTTTAAAGAAGTTTTCAAGTAGCAAAAGTTACTGCGCCTAAAAGCACAAGTCACAACACCCGCTCATTTTAAAATGGATCATAATGCCATTTTTATGCCGCCAACCGTTAGACAGAATAATTTTTTGAGGGCAACAGAAAGTACAGTGCAATTTATATACACCATATTACAATTTTCTGAATTTTTTTGGTTGTGGAATAAGACATTGTATATGATTATTTTTCTTGGAAAAGCTATTACACAGAAAGTTGCTAAAGAAAAACTAAAAAATTACGGGAAAATTTTATGAAAAGACTAAAGTCTTATTCACTCAGAAAATGGATCGAGGGAAACGGAAACTTCAAAAAAATATACAGTCCGGTAAACGGAAAAGAAATTGCCGAAATCTCCTCTTCCGGTCTAAATTTTAAGGAGATGCTCGAATATGCTCGGAACATTGGCGGGACAAAACTTCGCTCGATGACATTTCACGAACGGGCAAGAATGCTCAAAGCCTTAGCCCAATATTTAATGAAAAGGAAAGATGAGTTTTATCCCTTATCATACATGACCGGTGCAACCAAAACAGATTCATGGATCGACATCGAAGGGGGTATTTCTACTTTTTTTACGTATGCCAGCAAAGGAAGAAAAGAACTGCCTGATGAAACATTCTTGACCGAAGGTAAAACAGAAATTCTTTCTAAGAACGGAACATTTGTGGGGCAGCATATTTGTGTCCCTTTAGAAGGCTGCGCAGTTCACATAAATGCATTCAACTTTCCATGCTGGGGAATGCTCGAAAAACTTGCACCCACATTTTTGGCTGGAATGCCGGCAATTGTTAAACCTGCATCAGTCACGGCATACCTTGCCGAAGCCGTTGTAGGTGCGATGATTGAATCGAACCTTTTACCGGATGGTGCGCTTCAATTAATCTGCGGCGATACGGGAGATTTGTTCGATCATCTTACCGGACAGGATGTTGTTACTTTTACCGGCTCTGCTGAGACCGGAAGAAAATTAAAATCACATCCGAAGATAATTGAAAATTCTGTGCGCTTTAACCTGGAAGCAGATTCTCTCAATTGCTCTATCCTTGGTCCCGATGTTACTCCCGATATGGAGGAATTTAATTTGTTCATTAAAGAAGTTGTAAACGAAATGACGGTTAAAGCCGGACAAAAATGCACGGCAATTCGCCGGACGATTGTACCGCTGCCGCAGCTTCACAATGTCGTAAATTCACTTAAAGAAAAATTATCGAAAGTTAAAGCTGGCAGCCCGCTCGAAGAAGGTGTGAGAATGGGTCCGCTTGTAAGTGCTTCGCAGCTTGATGAAGTCAATCAAAAAATGTCTATTTTGAAAAATTCCGCCGAGGTTGTTTTTGAAAAATCAAATGGGAAGATTAACGGCGGGGCTTTTTTCGAACCGGTACTTCTTCTATGTAATAATCCGTTAACATCGATTGAACCGCATGAAACCGAAGCATTCGGTCCAGTCAGCACTGTGATGCCTTATAATGATATTGATGAAGCGATAAAAATTGCCAGGATGGGAGGCGGCAGTTTGGTTGGTTCACTTTTTACTGCCGATGATGATACTGCAAGGAAAGTTGTTTTAGGAATCGGGGCTTATCACGGAAGAATAATGATTGTTAACCGATATTGTGCGAAAGAATCAACAGGACATGGATCCCCGCTGCCGCATCTTGTTCATGGCGGACCCGGCAGAGCCGGAGGCGGCGAGGAAATGGGCGGTATACGCGGAATTTCAAAATATATGCAGCGAGTTGCTTTGCAGGGTCATCCAACAACACTTTCAAAAATCTGCCGCCAATGGATAAAAGGTGCACAGCAAATAACAGACAAAGTTCATCCGTTCAAAAAATATTGGGATGAAATTCGAATTGGAGAAACATATTTTACGCCGCGGCGTACAATTACCGAAGCAGATATTGTTAATTTTGCAGCAATAAGCGGCGACCATTTTTACGCTCATACCGATGAGATTGCCGCAAGAGAATCAATCTTTGAAAAAAGAGTTGCACACGGCTATTTTGTTCTTTCTGCTGCTGCCGGACTTTTTGTTGATCCAGCGCCGGGTCCCGTTCTGGCAAATTATGGATTGGAAGACTTGCGCTTCACAAAACCGGTTTATCCTGGAGATACAATTAGTGCAGCCTTAACATGCAAAAAGAAAACCGCAAAAGAAAAACGGGAAAACGAACCGGCACAGGGAATTATAGAATGGTACGTAGAAGTAAAAAATCAGAATGATGAAATTGCTGCGGTTTATACTATATTAACACTCGTAAAAAGAAAAGAGGAAACATTATGAAAACATTTTTTTCGTTTTTAATGATTGTAATTTTTGCTGCTGTTATGAACGCACAGGTTGATCTTCCGAGATTAAGTCCAAACGCATCAGTTTCTCAAACTGTCGGCTATACAAATATTACGGTTACTTACTGCAGTCCGGGAGTGAAAGAAAGAAAAATCTGGGGCGGCTTGGTTCCATACAATCAGGTTTGGCGTACCGGTGCAAATGAAGCCACTACAATCGAATTCACAACGGACGTTACTGTTGAAGGGCATAAAGTTCCCGCGGGTAAATACGGCTTGTTTACAATCCCGGCGGAAAATGAATGGACAATTATTTTGAATAAAACATGGGATCAATGGGGAGCTTTTAACTATGATGCAAAACAGGATCTCCTCCGGTTTAAAGTAACACCGGCTGAGCATCAATTCACGGAAAGAATGGCATTTGTTTTTTCCGGTCTTACCGACAGCACAGTTGTACTCAATCTTTTTTGGGAAAAATTGAGAGTGCCGGTGAACATAAAGACAGACGTACTGGCACAGGCTTATGCGAAAATGAATGAAGCAATAAAAAAGGCAAGTACGGATTGGCACGTTTATGCGCAGGCTGCAGAATATTGTGCCGATAACAACGCATTTCTTAAAGACGCTTTGAAATGGATCAATAACGCGATCGAACTCAACAAAGGATTTTTTGTCTACTACGTGAAGGCAAAAGTACTGTTTCGTTTGAACAAATTTAGCGATGCACTTGTAGCACTTGATAAATGCCGGCAGGCAGGCAGCAGCGATAAAGATTATGATTCTTATGTAACAAGAGTTGACTTGCTTGAAAGCCAAATTAAAAATAAAATGTAATAAAAAAACGACTTTATGAAAAAATTCGATATACCTCAGATATACAGAAGTTCGGTAATATCTAAAATAAAAGAACACCGTAAGCATGATGACCCACAGAAAAAAGATTTCACGCCAACGCTTCTGGACTTTGGAAAAGTGAAAATCTTTATTGCCCGACACTTCGGTTTTTGCTATGGTGTTCAAAACGCTATTGAGATAGCTTACAAAACTCTTGAGGAAAATCCGGACAAAAGAATTTTTCTTTTGAGTGAAATGATTCATAATCCCAGCGTTAATGCTGACCTTCAAAACCGCGGTATTAATTTTGTGATGGACACCTACGGCAGACAATTAATCGATTGGGAAGAAATTAATCCGGAGAATATTGTGATTATTCCCGCCTTCGGTACAACATTAGAAATCGAAAAACTTTTGCATGAAAAAGGTATTGATACCATAAAGTACAACACAACATGCCCGTTCGTTGAGAAAGTTTGGAACAAAGCAGCAGCTCTTGGAGTGCAAAATTATACGGTAGTAATTCACGGGAAATACAGACACGAAGAGACGAGGGCTACTTTTTCACACAGCTCTCAAAAAACACCCTCGATAATTATACGCGATATTGGAGAGACAAAAATTTTGGGCGCTGCAATTTTAGGAGAAATCGACAGAGATGAATTTTACAAATACTTTGATGGAAAAATTTCCGACGGATTTGATGTTGAAAAAAATCTGCAGCGGTTGGGCGTTGTTAATCAAACAACAATGCTTGCATCCGAAACTCAGGAAATAGCAGATTATCTTAAAGAAATAATGATTAAAAAATACGGCGCCGAAAATCTAAAGGAGCACTTTGCCGATACACGAGACACTTTGTGTTACGCAACCAATGATAATCAATCCGCAACAACCGCACTTCTTCAAATAAATGCCGACTTCGCAATTGTGGTCGGCGGCTACAACAGTTCAAACACGACGCATCTTGCAGAAATACTCGGACAGAAATTTAAAACGTACTTCATTTCCGGTTCGGATAAAATCATTTCGAAGTTTCGGATAAATCATTTTGATATTAATCTGAAGAAAGAAGTAATAACGGAAAATTATATGCCGCAGAAAGAAAAAGTATCCGTTGCAATTACAAGCGGCGCTTCCTGTCCGGATTCTGTTGTTGATGAAGTCATCGGCAAAATCATTTCTTTCTTCGATGAAGCAAAAAGCCTTGATGAAGTTATCGCAGAAACTGCCGGATAAATCTAACGGAATCTTTTTTATTTATACATTCATCTAATTGATAGAATTTATTTGTCTGTGTTATCTTTACAGACAAAAAATTTTCAATATACAATCTTCTCCATAGGAGTCCTTCGGACAATGCTCAATTTCGGACAAATGTCATGACAGAGTTACTTCTTAAAACAATTCAGGATACTCTCCAAATCACCTTGCTTGTAATCGTTATGATGATACTTATTGATATCATCAATACATGGTCGAAAGGAAAAATATCTTTACTTCTTCAAGGCGGGCAAAAATACAGGCAGTATATTGTCTCATCTTTTATCGGAACGCTTCCTGGATGTTTTGGCGGATTTACAAACGTTTCACTTTACATGCACGGACTGATTAGTTTCGGAGCACTTACCGGTTCCATGATATCCGTTTCGGGAGATGAAGCATTTGTAATGCTTGCTTTATTCCCGCGCCAGGCACTCATCCTTTTTGCAATACTTTTTGTTCTCGGAATAATAGGAGGAAGGGTTACCGATTTCCTTGTAAAAAAATTCAACATTTCAACTTGTGAAGGATGCGAGGAACTTGTTGTTCATAAGACTGAAAAAAATTTCAAACATTTTTTAAAAGAGCATTTATATGGTCATATAATTAAAAAGCACATTTGGAAAATTGCTTTATGGACTTTTGGAGCGCTGCTGTTAATTGAACTTGGCGTAAAGTACCTGAATCTCGAAAACTTCACTTCCCAGTATAAAATTGCCTTTCTTTTCCTCGGCGCACTGACCGGCTTAATTCCCGAATCCGGTCCGCATCTTTTCTTTGTCACCTTGTTTTCAAAAGGGATGATTCCGTTTTCTGTTCTGCTTACAAGTTCGATAGTTCAGGATGGACACGGAATGCTGCCTATGCTTTCTTATTCTCTGAAAGATTCGATAAAAATTAAGGTAATCAATTTCTTCTTTGGATTAATTTTGGGATTAATTTTATTTGTTTTTGGAATATAAAATGCAAACAGAAAACAAAAATCATTGGTACGACGGATTGTTTTATGACAAAGTCATAGCCCCCCATCAGGACAAAGCATTTGATCAAATAAAAAATTTAATCGAAGCGAATACAATTTTAATTGATGCTGGATGTGGAACCGGAAGGCTTGAATTTTACCTTGCAGACAAATGCAGAAAAGTTGTCGGCGTAGATCTTTCTGAAAGAAATATTTCTATTGCAAAGAAGAATTTGGCGAAGAGTAATTTCAACAATATTGAATTTTATCATGCCGATATAAATAAATTTCAGAAAGAAACTGATATTCGATTTGATTATGCCGTAATTTCTTATGTAATTCATGAGATCGAAGAAAATAAACGGAAAGAAACTCTAACTTTGCTTTCGCAAATTGCAGAAAAAATAATTATTATTGATCATCTTCCAAGGCAGCGCTTTGGTTTGGGAAGTGTTCTTAACGAAGCAGTTGAATTTGTTGCGGGCAGAGATCACTACAGAAATTTTAAGTCGTTTATTAAGAATGATGGCATTGAAGGATTAGCAAAACTGACAGGGTTAAAAGTGATCAATGAAATTAGAAGCAGCAATGCGGTACACATTGCAGTTTTAATAAAATAAAAAGAGGTAGTGGTGGAAAAACCGATTCAAGATTATTATCCCGACGAACTAAGCTATTGTTACGGATGCGGAAGACTGAACGAGCACGGATATCATATTAAGAGTTTTTGGAACGGCGATGATACAATTTCTTACTTCACACCTGAGCCGTATCACATAGCAATTCCTGGATACGTTTACGGTGGGTTGATTGCATCACTTATTGACTGTCACGGCACGGGGACCGCTGCTTTAGCATCTTACCGCGCCGAAGGAAGAGAACCTGGAACTATGCCTGCATTTCGTTTTGTAACCGCTTCTCTTCAAGTTGACTATTTGAAACCGACTCCTCTTGGTGTTGAACTTGAACTGCGCGGTAAAATATTGGAGCTGAAAGGAAGAAAAGTAATTTCAGAAATTACTGTTTCTGCAAACGGGGAAATTACAGCCCGCGGAAAAGTTGTAGCAGTTCAAATGCCGGAAAATTTTATTAGATAACTCTTAAGATTGTTGCCGGCGTTATGCCTTGTTCGTTTGCAGCCACAACTGATTCCATTCTTCTTTTTGCGGATTCGATAAAATATTTTTTCTTGAACAAGAGAGTTACATTAACCAGACTTATCAATATCGGCACTTCCGTCAAGGTTCCCGATAACATTTGTTTAATCTTTTCTTGCTTTTAAATTCTTGCGATTCTTAATTTTTGGAAGCAGGAATTATTGAATAAAATAAACATGAAAAAAGAAATTCTTATTGTAAAAAATATTACCCGCGAAGGTCCTGGTATTCTGGAAAAAATTCTTCAGGAACAAAAGATTAACTACACCGTGAAAGATTTACAGAGAGAAGATAAATTTCCTTCTATTGAAAATCTTGCAGCAGTTATTGTACTTGGCGGGCCCGACAGCGCAAACGATAAAAGTAATAAGATACGGAACGAAATTGAATTTATTCGTAATATTTTACGCAGAGGAATTTCGTATCTTGGCATTTGTCTTGGTCTTCAGGTCTTAGTAAAAGCTGCCGGCGGAAAGGTTGTTAAATCTCCTGTCAAAGAAATCGGCTTTATCGATCCCGAAGGAAATAATTTTACCGCAGAGTTAACAGAAGCAGGCAAACACGACCCGCTTTTCGAAAACCTTGGCAGTTCATTTAATGTTTTTCATCTTCATGGAGAGACGGTGGAATTAACAGATGGGATGGTGCTGTTAGCCTCCGGAAAATTTTGCCGCAATCAAATTGTAAAAGTTGGTTCAAATGCTTATGGCATCCAAAGCCATTTTGAACTTACGCCAGAAATGCTGGAAACATGGATCAATGAAGACTCTGATCTTCGACAGCTCGATCAAAATCAGCTTAGAACAAATTTTGAAGGAATTAAAGACGAGTACACGCACGTTGGAAAACAATTATTTAGAAACTTTTTGAAGACAGCGGGACTTTGAGAGAATAACATAATAACTTTGCTGAAAAACAACTTGTAGAAGGATATTCCTTAAATTAATTCATAGTTTTCAAATAACTGGCTTTTCAGTCACCCCCCACTTTTTCTTATATTTACCCTCAATTTTTAGAAAATAGTTGGACTTACTAATGTCTTACAAAAATTTTGCCGATATTCCCAAAACTTACAACCCTAAAGATGTTGAAGATAAGTGGTATAAGTACTGGTACGACCACAATCTTTATCATTCCGAAATTGACGACAGCAGAGAACCGTATACAATTGTTATTCCACCGCCGAATATTACCGGCATTCTGCACATGGGTCACATTCTCAACAATACAATTCAAGATATCTACATTCGTTACAAAAGAATGTGTGGTTATAATGCGTGCTGGGTTCCCGGCACCGACCATGCTTCTATTGCAACCGAGTCTAAAGTTGTTCATTATCTAAAGGAAAAAGGAATTAAAAAACACGACCTAACGCGCGAGGAATTTCTGAAATACTGCTGGGAATGGAAAGACAAATACGGCGGCATAATAATTCAGCAGCTTAAAAAACTCGGTATAAGTTGCGACTGGCGGCGCGAACGTTTTACAATGGACAGCCATTATTACAAACGAGTGGTTGAAACTTTTGTTGATCTTTACAAGAAAGGTTACATCTACCGCGGATTCAGGATGGTAAATTGGGACCCCGCTTCTAAATCCGCAATTTCCGACGAAGAGGTTTTCTACAAAGAAGTAAATGGGAAACTGTGGTATTTTAAATATCCCGTTAAAGATTCGGAAGAATTTGTTGTTGTTGCAACAACCCGGCCCGAAACAATGCTTGGAGATACCGGCGTTGCAGTTAACCCCCATGATGAACGCTACAAAAAGTTAATCGGCAAAAAAATTATTCTTCCTATTGTTGGAAGAGAAATACCGCTGTTCGCTGATGAATATGTCGATAAAGAATTCGGAACAGGTGCAGTTAAAGTAACTCCCGCACACGATGTTAACGATTACGAAATGGGTCTGCGTCATAATCTTGAAATAATAAACATTTTTAACGAGGATGCAACTACAAACGAAAATGTACCCGAAGAATTTCAAAATATGGACCGATATGAAGCACGTAAAAAAGTTGTAGCGAAGTTTGAAGAACTTGGTCTGCTTGAAAAAATAGATGACTATACCAACAAAGTTGGCTATTCGCAAAGAGGAAATGTGCCGATTGAACCGTATCTTTCCGAACAATGGTTCATGAAAATGGACGAACTGGCAAAGCCGGCACTTGAAGTTGTACTCAATGGGAAAGTGAAATTTTACCCCGATCACTGGGTAAAAACTTACGAACACTGGATGTCGAACATTAAAGACTGGTGCATATCGAGGCAGTTATGGTGGGGGCACCGCATTCCGGTCTGGTACTGCAATGGTGATGATCACCGTACTCTTGAATGCAGAGAGCCGATTGTTTCGGTCGAGCCCCCCGAAAAATGCCCCCACTGTGGTTCAACAAATTTGCATCAGGATGAAGACGTGCTTGATACATGGGCTTCAAGCTGGCTTTGGGCTTATGATGTATTTACAACCAAAGAAGAGCAGGATTATTATTATCCGACCGATTTACTCGTTACCGCTCCCGATATAATTTTTTTCTGGGTGGCAAGAATGATAATTGCCGGGATGCACTACAAAAAAGAAATTCCTTTTAGAGATGTTTATTTCACAAGCACCGTTAGAGATGAACAGGGAAGAAGAATGAGCAAGTCGTTAGGAAATTCACCCGATCCACTCGAATTAATTTCCGAATACGGCGCTGATGCCCTTAGATTTACTATGATTTATATTGCCCCGCTGGGACAGGATGTACTATTCAGCAGCGACAAACTTGAACTCGGCAGAAACTTTGCAAACAAAATCTGGAATGCAGGAAGATTTCTTTTAATGAATGTACAAAATATCCCAGTAGACAAAGAACTGGTTGATAAATATTTAGACTTTACCGACAGATGGATACTCTCGCGTTTCCAAAAAACTATTGATATGTTTACAAGAGCTATCGACAATTATGAAATTAACAACGCAATTAAAATAATCTATTCTTACGTGTGGAATGATTTCTGCGATTGGTATGTTGAACTTTCAAAACAAAGACTTTATAACGGCACTGACGAAGAAAAGTCTGCCGTACTTAGTCGTGCAATTTCTTTATTTGAAGAAATGCTGAAGATTATTCATCCGTTCATGCCGTTCATAACCGAAGAAATCTGGCAGTTATTCGATGAAAGAAAAGACGGTGAAAGTATTTCAGTTACCGAGTTCCCAAAATATTACGGAATTCTTGTCGATGAAATTGCTGAAAGTAATATGGAATTTGTTCAGAATGTGGTCACTGCAATTAGAAATATCCGCAGCGAAATGAACATACCACCCTCAAAATTAATAAATGTTTACTTAAAAACGGATAAGCTGACCGACGAGCAAAACAAATACATAAAATCCCTTGTACGAATTGACAAGTTGAAGACCGATCCTAATATGGAAAAACCGAGAGCGAGCGCCTCTGCGGTTGTAAAGGGCTGCGACATATTTATCCCGCTAGAGGGAATAATTGATATTAATGTTGAGCGTGCAAGAATTGAAAAAGAAATTAAAAGACTAAACGGTTCGTTAGAGGGCGTACGTAAAAAATTAAGCAATGAAAATTTTGTTTCCAAAGCACCGCCGGAAGTTATCGAACGCGAAAAAGCTAAAATGAACGACTGGCAGGCAGCACTCGCTAAGTTGAAATCAATTTTGGAAGATTTGAATTAGCTTTAGAGAATTCATAAAGTTGCCTGTGTATCTGCAGTAAGAAAAACTAAACTGGCTGGCGCTGAGAAATGATAAAAAATCTGTGTTTGTACTCTGAAATGTTGTTTATGCAAGCTGACTGTGTTTTTTCATCAATTATTAAACCTAAATTATGCATTAGAAAATTATATTTTGCACAACGACTTGTAACTCGTCTACTTCAACAACAATTAAATG
>DYLN01000194.1 GCA_020722085.1 Melioribacter roseus | reverse complement strand
ACAATTTCATAAAGGATTCGTAGCCGTGATTTTCGCTGTAGTCGCCTTCAATAACCCAATCGGGATTAATTTTGATTCTGTGTTTATTCATTGCTTCCTTAAAACCCATATAACGTTCATAACCAATATTAATATTTGTATAGCCGGCAAAATGTCCTATCCTTCTGTAACCGATTTTAATAGCATGTTCGGTTGCCTTAAAAGCACCGCCCCGATCGTCAACAGCAACTTTATTAACGTTTTCCATATCAGGAATTCTATCAATAAAAACAAGCGGCACTCCTCTTCTTTGAACCAATTCAAAAATTTCCGTAGCCTGTGTTTTTTCGGATATCGAAATTATAATGCCGTCAACTTTCATTGCCAGTAAAGTTTGTATTTGTCTTTTCTCTCTTTCGCTGTCTTCCTGCGAAATTGTAAGTATTACCTCGTATCCGTTTTCAGCGGCAATGTCGTAAATGCTTTCAATAATAGACCCGAAAAACGAATGAGCAACCTTAGGCAGAACTACACCAATTGTATTCGACTTTCTAGCGGCTAAATTTCTTGCCATGATGTTGGGTAAATAACCAAGCTCTGCCGCAGTTTTTTTTACAAGTTTTGTTGTTGCCGGCGAAATATCGGGATGGTTTCTTAGAGCTTTCGAAACCGTCACCTGGGTTATATTCAGCTTTGCGGCAATGTCACTTAGTGTTACAGGTTTCTCTTTCAATTTATTTTTTCACCTATAATTGATGAATGATATTTTTCTTATTCTAAATCAATACGTGTTTAAAATACAAAATTTTGCTAATAAGTTACCGTTTACTTTATAGTGACCATGAGATTTTAGCAAAATAAAAGCAATAAGCAGCATTTCATCGTTTCATATTCAAAGTCGGGTTTGCTTCTCGTTTTTTAACAGATGCTGCTGTTGCAATTATTTTTGCATCGTTTATTATTTGAAGTCCGGATAAATCTTGATCTGAAAAGTCGGAAATAATTTCGATGATTTTGCTTTCTAATCCCTTTCAAGATTAAGCTTTTTGGGGGAAAATTGTGCAAAAAATATTAATTAAAATGATGAATCATATTCACTACGTCCAGCATCCACGTCACAAGATTTTTCGCTGCTTTATAATTTTCAAAATTGCCGGAAGTTTTCTGTGATCAATATATTCATTTAAAATTCTTTAAACAATGTATTTGACCGGTAGTTCAGTACTATAATCCGACAATCCAGAAAAGCATATCTATCTATGGATAATTATCATTAAAGCACCAAGCCATTCTTCCGGCAAGAAAATATCCATCTAATGTTCTTTTCTCTTTTAATTACATGTCATGTGTACTCTGCAATTATAAGCTAGTCAATAAGTGTGAAGCAGGCTCATTAATGTTGTCTCCCTTATCTCACTTATTTTGTTGTAAACTGATAAACAGTTCTTTGTGTGTACTTCATGCCTGGGTCAAGCCGGGTTGAAGGAAAGTTGGGATGATTTGGTGAATCTGGGAAATGCTGTGTCTCAAGACAAAGTCCTGTTCTGTAGTTATAAATTTTTCCTCTTTTCCCTTTTATTGTTCCATCTAAAAAATTTCCCGAGTAAAATTGTAATCCCGGCTGATCTGTAAATACCTCCATTAACCTTCCGCTGGTTGGATCATAGAGTTCAGCTACTTTTCTTATTCTGCCGTTAAAATTATTTAACACAAAATTGTGATCGTATCCTCTGCCAAATTTTAATTGTTCGTCTGCATCGTTAATTCTCTCGCCAATTTTATGAAATGTTCTAAAATCGAACGGAGTATTTTCAACATTCATAAGTTTGCCAGTAGGAATCAAATATTTGTCAACAGGTGTAATATATTCCGCATCAATTTTTAATTCATGATTAAGAATAGTATTATCCGTTGAACCGGATAAATTAAAATATGAATGATGTGTTGGATTAATAATTGTTGGTTTGTCGGTAAATGCGGAATAATCAATTTGAAGTTCATTATTTTCCGTTAGCGTGTAAGTTACTGTCAATGTCAAATTGCCCGGGTAACCTTGTTCGCCATCAGGGCTGTTATAAGTTAACTTCAAAGATTGTGCAGAATCTGTTTCAATAGGTTTGGCATCCCAGACAACTTTATTAAAACCTTTTAGTCCTCCGTGCAAATGGTTTTCGCCATCGTTAATTGTAAGCTGATATTTGTTTCCGTCGAGTTCAAATTTCCCTTTGTTAATTCTGTTTCCATATCTGCCTACAATCGCTCCGAAGAACGATTTATCGTTAACATAACCGCCAAGACTATCATAGCCTAAAACAACATCTTCGAGCTTCCCGTTTTTATCCGGCGCAGTAAGAGAAACAACTATTGCACCGTAATTAATGATTTTAACTTCCATCCCGGAAAGATTCGTTAAGGTATAAATATAGATATTTTCGCCTGAATCAAGCTTGCCGAAAAGTTTTTTTGAGATCATATTGCGTTCCGTATTAGTTTGACAAGAAAAGGTGAGGAATAACAAAACAATAAGAAACAGATTAAGCA
This sequence comes from Melioribacter roseus, assembly GCA_020722085.1. Classification (GTDB taxonomy): domain Bacteria; phylum Bacteroidota; class Ignavibacteria; order Ignavibacteriales; family Melioribacteraceae; genus Pyranulibacter. Next base: position 1,007 of record DYLN01000194.1, on the reverse strand, counting down.
GGAAATTTTTCATAAAATTCTCCTTTTTTTCTTCCATAATACAAACACCGCATGAAACATTCAATTTAACTTTCGATTAGAATCAACTTATTTTCAGAAGTTATGCAGCTAAAATATTAGTTACTTTGTTTATCATTTTTCAGTGCAGAAGGACCATCTTCTTCGTTGCCATAAAAACTTGTCCCAAGTGAAGGACTGCCGGCGATAATTCTATAGAAGTAAACTCTATTCGCAAATTTTGAACCATTAAATTTTACTTTATAAGTGCCCAGCACTTTTTTCTTCGCTTACAAGAGTTGCAACTTTTCTTTCCACCAAATCTAAAACCTTCAACGATAAAATACCTCAGGTTTTAGCTGACCAAAGTGCAGGTTGAAACGCAGTTCCAGCTATGCAAGATATCAAGATATTTAAAGACTCATTTAATCAAACTATCATGTTTTGCCCGCCCAGCTTAAATTGCATTTTTTATTTTCAAAATTAATGTCCTCGCAGATGGCAGCTTTCAGTTTTTCCCAGTTAATTTTTTTCTGTAAAAGCTTCGGGATGAATTTTTTGCAGTTCGTTAAAGCTTGCCAGAAAGAAGGTCATGCAATTTGTTATCCATATTCAAAAATGCTTACTGTTTCTGTGTGCTTTAAATATAACAAATAACGCACGAAATATTATAATTATTCGCAATTAACTGTCTTGTACCTCGTCAAATTCCACAGGACCTCGCACGATATAAAATTATCTATAAATAATCCTTATTAACTGTTTTCTTTAACTAAGAGAAATCTTTAGTAAAAGGAAAACTTAATAAAAAGAATATTTTACAAAATTTAAGCTAAAAGGTAATTACCTTATCCGAGTCAACTGTCCATGCTGTCAATTCCGCCAGAGTACTTATTTCCGCTCCTTCAATTAGAGGAAGATTTTTAATTCAGCGTGCTTCGGCACATGTACCGCAGATTTTTACCTGTCCTTTTCTGTTTAATACGCTCTTTATCATTCTTTCAATATTA
>DYLN01000051.1 GCA_020722085.1 Melioribacter roseus | reverse complement strand
GTTGTTAATGATATATTATGATTTACGCACTTGTCCCGATGTTTTTTATCGGGGCGTGTCCCGCCCGCTCCGCTTCGCTTTGCGAGGCGAGATGCCTGTCCCGATGCCTTTTATCGGGGTTAGAAACGTAAGAATCTGATTTCTGTTCTTCTTTTATAAGGACACAGTTACTTTCCCTTTAAGAATCGGGACAAGTTTCAAATCCTATTGCATAATTTCGGTTAAAAAAAACTACAAAGTCATTTTCAATAGAAAAATGGCATCTCCAACTTTTAATTTTTCCAGTTAATTGGAGCTATTACTACAACAAATTCACCTTTGATGTTTTTTGATGGTAGTGCGGCTAGTAATTCTTTTGGCACACCTCTCCAGTTTTCCTCGAATTTTTTTGTCAATTCGCGCCAGACAACTAAATATCTTTCCGGCATTAATTCATTTAATTCGTTCAGTAATTTTTCAATACGGTAAACAGACTCATATAAAACTATTGTTCTTTTCTCTTTAGACAGTTCTTTCAGCTTTGTTTGTCTTCCTTTCTTTTGGGGAAGAAAACCTTCGAAAACAAATGAATCTGTCGGCAGCCCTGAAATGCTCAATGCAAAAATTGCTGCGTTTGCACCTGGTACACCCAAAACATCAATCTCATTTTTTATCGCTTCGTTTACGAGTCTTACTCCCGGATCCGAAATACACGGCGTGCCGGCGTCGGAAATTAAAGCGCAATTTTCACCATGTATTATTCTTTCAATTACCGCTGCAATTTTCTTTGTCTCGGTTTGAGCATTAAAGGACACTAATTCTTTCTTAATTTCATAATAGTCGAGCAGAATTTTTGACACTCTTGTGTCCTCGCAGATTATGAAATCTACTTCTTTCAGTGTTTCAACAGCTCTGAAAGAAATATCTTTTAAATTTCCTATCGGTGTTGCAACGACGAATAATTTTCCCATTGTTTGTAACACTAATTTCGCATTCTGGTTAATACATTTTTAATCCTCGAAATTCCGAGGTCTATCTCATCTTCAGTGATAGTTAAAGGAGGTCTAAAGCGAATTGTTCTTTTACCGCAGCCTAACATTAACACTTTTTCTTTGTAAAGTTCTTTTAAAAATTTGTTTCGTGTTTCGGTGTCTGGCATATTAAAAGAGCACAACAATCCAAGTCCGCGCGCCTGATCAACAAGTGTCGGGAATTCGAACTGTATTTCTTCTATTTTATTCAATAAATATTTACCAGTTTTAGCTGCATTTTCAACCAGGTTTTCTTCCTGGATTATTTCAAGGTATTTTTTGGAACGAACCATATCAGTAAGATTTCCGCCCCAGGTTGAATTAATGCGGCTTGATTTATGAAATACGTTCTCTTTAACATCGTCTATTCTTGCGTTTACCATAATTCCGCAGACTTGTGTTTTTTTGCCGAAAGCAATTATATCGGGATTAACAAAATATTGGTGCGCCCACATTTTACCTGTCATTGCAATGCCGGTTTGTACCTCATCGAACATCAGCAGTATTTCATTTTCGTCTGCAATTTCACGCAGTTTAATGAAGAACTCTTTCCGAAAGAAATTGTCGCCGCCTTCACATTGAATCGGTTCAATAATAATCAATGCGATATCATCTTTGTTGGTTTTTATTGCGTCATAAATTTCATTGATTGCTTTTTCTTCCGATTGTTTAATCAGCTCGAGATTCTTTTCAAGGGGGAAAATAATTTTCGGATTTGAGATTCTGGGCCAGTTGAATTTTGGATAGTAAGCAACTTTATTCGGATCGGTATTTGTTAGGGACATAGTATAGCCGCTTCGTCCGTGAAAAGCTTCACGAAAATGAATTACTTTTTGACCTTTTTCCTCTTTATAACCTTTTTGAAAATTTTTCCTCACCTTCCAATCGAAAGCGGTTTTCAATCCGTTCTCTACTGCCAATGCCCCGCCTTCAATAAAGAATAAGTATTTAAAATAATCCGGCTTTGCAATTTTAGAAAAAGTATCTACAAAACCAGCCATCTGCGTTGTGTAGATATCCGAATTAGACGGTTTGTTCATAGCTGCAGTCGCTAGTTCTTCTTTAAATTCTTCTGTGTTCATTTTAGGATGATTAATTCCGATAGGCGAAGAGGCAAAAAATGAAAAAAGATCAAGATATGCTTCGCCGGTTTTTGCGTCAATAATATTTAAACCGCGGCTTTTTTTAAGGTCTAACACAAGTTCAAATCCGTCAGCGAGCATATATTTTTTTAATACTTCATGAACTCGTTCGGGAGGTAAATTGTTCATTGTATTAATTTTTTCTATGTTATTTCCTAATGAATGCATTGTAATCTCCAATTTAATGAGGTTAATAAATAATTAAGTATGTAAATTGGAGAAGAAATTAGAACACTTCCTCGAGGCGGGATACTAAATAACTGCGGAGATTTTTTCTTCCGGTAATTTTAGAAAAATTAATAAAATGTATCATAATTGATTATCTTTGCTATTACAAACTTAATGAGTTGATAAAGCTTAGTCAATTTGCTGAAAATGGAAAAAATTCTTTCATATCATAAAAAAACGATATATTCTCTCAATAAGTTTTTCACTCTTTTGCTTCCATTCTTTGTTTGTTTGTTCCTTTTATTCGGCTGCGGAAAAGGAAATGAATTTGGTTCTGCCGGTGATTTTGCCTCGGTTGATACTTCATTAATTGGAATAGAAATTTCCGATTCTAATCTCGGCGTTAAATTTAACCCTCCGAAAAATTGGGAACTTACTTCTACGTTGGCTTCAAAAAAAGTTTTGGGATTGGGCGGCAAAGGTTCCAAAGAAAAAGGGAGATTTATTTTTTTGCCAGCTTATATATTTTTTAATCATGAAACAGATCAACTTTTAAATGTTGGCACGGTTGTTTTTGATGACTCAGGGAAAACATTCGCTGCTGATTTTGAATTGTATAAATCGACATTAAGCCGGAGTTTGAATCCAAATATAAAATCGATGGCTAACTTTGTTAAAGATGGTTTACACTTTACATATTTTAAAGGTGAGCAGCAGAATTTTGTCTGGATTAAAATTATCTGCCAGAACCTAAAAGGTTCTACAGTACAGTTTGATTATAATTCGACAAAAGACAATTTCGCTGCTCAGGAAAAAGCAATTAAGTCTTCGATTGCTACGATTCAATTGGTAAATTAAAAGATATAAATATAAGGTGTGTATGAAATACGTTGAGCACAGATGAAAGTAGAAACTATTAAATTATTTATTATAAATGTGGAGTTGTTATGGACTTCTTGAAAGAACTTGGAATTAAACAAAAAAACCTGGGGGCATCAACTGGACTCGATTGGATAGGGACCAAAGAGAGAGAAGAAATAGAAATTTATTCTCCTGTAGATGGAGAATTTATTGCATCGGTTTATCAAGCATCTGCGGAAGACTATGAAAAAGTTATCACAAAAGCTCACGAAGCATTTTTGTACTGGCGAAGCGTTCCCGCCCCAAAGCGCGGTGAAGTTGTAAGGCAAATAGGACTGAAGCTTCGTGAATATAAAAAGCCGTTAGGAACACTTGTTTCTTATGAAATGGGAAAATCATTGCAGGAAGGCTTGGGCGAAGTTCAGGAAATGATTGACATTTGTGATTTTGCCGTTGGACAGTCACGTCAGCTTTACGGATTTACAATGCAGTCGGAAAGAGAAAATCACAGGATGTACGATCAATATCATCCTTTGGGAGTTGTAGGAATTATTTCAGCATTTAATTTCCCGGTTGCCGTTTGGTCGTGGAACGCAATGATTGCTGCAGTGTGCGGCGATACAAATTTGTGGAAGCCTTCTTCAAAAGTTCCATTAACTGCAATTGCAGTTCAAAATATTTTAGGGAAAGTTATCAGAGAAAACAATTTACCCGAAGGATTATTTTCATTGGTGATTGGAAGAGGTTCTACAATCGGCGAAAGATTGATTAACGATAAAAGAATCCCGCTCGTTTCTATAACCGGTTCAATTGATGTCGGACGTCATGCTGCAGAAGCAATTGCGAAAAGATTCGGCAAAGCGATTCTTGAACTCGGCGGCAACAATGCAATTATAATTTCCAAGGAAGCTGATTTAAAACTGACAATTCCAGCAGTAGTGTTTGGAGCGGTTGGTACTGCTGGACAAAGATGCACTACTACACGAAGATTAATTGTACACGAAGAAGTTTATGATCAGGTAAAAACTGCTTTGCTGAAAGCATATAAAAGTTTAAGGATTGGTAATCCTTTGAATGAAAAAAATCATGTCGGTCCGCTGATTGATAAAGCTGCTGTTGAATTATTTATAAATGCGCTCCAACGGCTGAAAAAAGAAGGTGGAAAAATTTTATACGGCGGCGAAGTTCTGAAAGGAAAGGGATATGAGTCCGGATGCTATGTTGTACCCGTGATTGCCGAAGCAAAGAACGAATATGAAATTGTTCAGGAAGAAACTTTTGCACCTATACTTTATTTGATTAAATACAAAGGCGATATTCAGAACGCAATAAATATTCAAAATGATGTCGTTCAGGGTTTGTCGTCTGCAATTTTTACAAATAATTTGAGAGAAGCAGAAACGTTTCTTTCTGCTGCGGGATCCGACTGCGGAATTGCAAATGTAAACGTTGGTACAAGCGGTGCGGAAATTGGAGGTGCGTTCGGCGGTGAGAAGCAAACCGGAGGCGGACGTGAATCCGGCTCCGATGCATGGAAACTTTATATGCGAAGACAGACAAACACAATCAACTTTGGAACTAAACTGCCGCTTGCGCAGGGAATTAAGTTTGAAATATGATAACGTGACTTAGCAAGTTGAAATGAGGTAGATTATGAAAGCTGTGTTAGTGTTTTTGTTTTTCTTTTGGAGCATTATGATGGCACAAATTCCGAAAGTTCCTTCGTATTATGAAATTGATTCAGAACTTACCGATTCACTGTATTTAATAGTAAAGTCTCTCGAACTCGACAAAGATTTTGATGTCGGAGAAGACGGCACCGAACAAATTTCGCTTGCGGTTATTAATCTTAATAACAAAACACCGAAATTAGCCGGGATAAATTACGATAACTTCATTTATCCCGCTTCGGTTTATAAAATGTACGTTGCAGCCGAGGTTTTGAATCAAATATCGCAAGGGAAATATTCTCTTGAAAGTGAGTTTGTTGTGAACGCCCCGAATGATGTTGATAAAACAAAAGAAATTGAATCCGACCCGCGAAAGTTATTGGAAGACGGGGATACGGTAACTGTAAACTATCTGCTCGATTTAATGATTACCCGCAGCGATAATTCCGCAGCCAATTGTCTCATTGACCTTGCCAAAAGAGAAAACATAAATGCTTTAATTCACAAATATGGGTGGTACGGCAGCGAAGTAACCCGTAAATTTTTAAGCCGTAAATATGAAGATCCCGGCTATGAAAAAATCCGCGGGACGGAAACCTGCGCATTACATGCTGCAGATTTTATGTATAGAATATACAACAACGAACTTGTGAATCCGTGGGTCAGTATGCAGCTGAAATCGTTCTTAGCGCGCCAGCTTGATATTACCAAATATTCGGCAGGTTTGCCCGATAACACAATGTTTTACCACAAGACCGGATGGTTCTCGTACTGGACAAACGATGTCGGAATAGTTGACGACGGCAAAGTATGTTATGTTATCGCTTGCTTTTTACCGCTTCGGGAGGAATTTGCTCTGCCAAAGTTCAAAGAGCTCTCAAGGCGGATTCATAATTTAATGATGAGAAGATAAAATATTTAGATCGAGAAAATGCTGCCGGCTCAATTACTTTATTTTTGTTACCATTTTATCTTCCATCATTGCAATGAGTATAGCAGGTCCTCTGAAGGCAATGAAACTGAATTTGGTGAAAAGCTTAACTATTTCCCAAACATTTGGTTTTTGAGACCACATGCGTCTTGTTTGTGAACAATGTTGTAACCTAATATTCCATATACAACTTTCAACTTTCTTCATCTGTATTCACTCAATTAGTAATATCCGATAAGCATATCTTTATCTTTTCGTCTTTAATTCATAAACTTGTAAACAAGATTTCCAAGAAATTCTTATAAGTAAGATTTCTTAAGGGCTGTTTCCAAATATTAATAGATACTGAGTTTTATTTAGGCATAAAACCCTTAAAATTCATTAAAAAAAGAGATAAATTAATCTTTTAGATGGCAAGATATTTGTCATAGAAAAAGTTGTTTCAAAACAACGGATGAGAAATTTTAACATAATTTTGGAGAGTTATTAAATGAACAGACGTAAAATAACAATCGATGGAAACGAAGCTGCTGCTCATATAGCATTTAGAGTAAGCGAAGTAATTGCAATTTATCCTATTACACCTTCTTCGCCGATGGGAGAGTTATCAGATGCTTGGGCTGCTCAGAATGTAAAAAATATTTGGGGCACGGTACCAAATGTAACCGAAATGCAGAGTGAAGGTGGTGCTGCAGGCGCAGTTCACGGTGCTCTTCAGAATGGTGCTTTAACCACTACTTTTACCTCATCCCAGGGTTTATTGTTGATGATTCCTAATATGTATAAAATAGCTGGCGAATTAACACCTACAGTTTTTCATGTAAGTGCACGTTCGCTTGCCGCTCAGGCTTTGTCAATTTTCGGCGATCACAGCGATGTTATGGCTACGCGTCAGACCGGCTTTGGTTTAATTGCCTCTGGTTCTGTTCAGGAAGTTATGGATATTGCACTAATTGCGCATGCTTCAACTCTTGAATCGAGAATTCCATTTATCCATTTCTTTGACGGATTTAGAACTTCGCATGAAGTGATGAAAATAGAAGAATTGTCCGAAGATGATATTCGCGCAATGATTAATGATGATTTTGTAAAAATGCACAGAGAAAGGGCATTAAATCCTGAGCGTCCATTTATTAGAGGTACCGCACAAAATCCAGATGTTTATTTCCAGGGCAGAGAAACTGTTAATAAATTTTATGATGCATGCCCGGCAATAGTTCAAAAGTATATGGATAAGTTTGCTGAATTAACCGGCAGACATTATCATTTGTTCGATTATTACGGTGCACCAGATGCAAAGAGGATTCTTGTTATTATGGGCTCCGGAGCCGAGACTGCCGAGGAAACAATTGAATATTTAACTCAAAGAATGGAAGAAAAAGTTGGATTGATCAAAGTAAGATTATACAGACCGTTTTCGGGTGAACATTTAATTCGAGCGCTGCCGAAAACAACCGAGAAAATTGCAGTTCTCGACCGCACAAAAGAACCTGGCGCAATTGGCGAGCCGTTGTATCAGGATGTTGTTACTGCCCTTGCTGAAAATATAGCATCTTCGAATCCAGCTTTCGTTAAAATGCCTAAAGTAGTTGGTGGCAGATACGGATTGTCTTCAAAGGAATTTACTCCTGCTATGGTAAAAGCGGTGTTTGATAATCTTAAACTTGACGAGCCGAAAAATCACTTTACAGTTGGAATAAACGACGATGTGACATTTACAAGTCTTGATTACGACAAAACCTTCGTTACAGAAAATGAGAGTGTAGCAAGAAGTTTGTTTTTTGGACTCGGTGCTGACGGTACAGTAGGTGCGAACAAAAATTCGATTAAAATTATCGGCGAAGAAACAGATAATTATGCACAAGGCTATTTTGTCTATGATTCAAAAAAATCGGGTTCAACCACAATTTCGCATTTAAGATTCGGGAAGAAACCAATTCATTCATCTTATCTAATTCAATCTGCACAATTTGTTGGGTGTCATCAATTTAATTTGCTTGAAAAATTTGATGTACTTGAAAGCATCACGGAAAACGGTACGTTCTTATTAAACAGTCCTTACGGAAAAGATGAAGTTTGGAATAAATTGCCTAAAAAAGTTCAGCAGCAAATAATTGATAAGAAATTAAATTTTTACGTCATCGATGGATATTCAGTTGCACAAAAAACCGGCATGGGTGCTCGCATCAATACAATTATGCAAACGTGCTTCTTTGCTATTTCAGGCATTCTTCCAAAAGACGAGGCAATTGCACAGATTAAAAAAGCAATAAAGAAAACATACGGTGCTAAAGGTGAAGATATCGTAAAGAAGAACTTTGAAGCTGTAGATATGACGCTGGAAAATCTTTTTAAGTTAGACGTACCGGCAAGTGTTACCAGCACGATTGAATTGCCTCCGATTGTTTCAGATAAAGCTCCCGATTATGTGAAAACTGTTCTGGCTAAAATGATGGAAGGAAAAGGTGACGATGTTCCCGTAAGTCAGATGCCCGTTGATGGAACGTTCCCTTCGGCAACTGCCAGATGGGAAAAGAGAAACATTGCGCTCGAAGTACCGGTTTGGGACCCCGATATTTGTATTCAATGCAATAAGTGTGTGATGGTTTGTCCTCACGCTGCAATTCGTGTTAAAGTATATGACAAAGAATTATTGAAAACTGCACCGCCTACGTTTAAGTATACGGATGCTAAAGGCAAGGAATTCCCGCAAAATTCGGCTTATACACTACAGGTTGCGGTGGAAGACTGCACGGGCTGCGAATTATGTTATGAAGTTTGTCCGGTTAAGAATAAAAAAGAAACAAAATTAAAGGCACTCAATATGGCACCCCAGATACCATTGCGCGAGCAGGAAAGAGTAAATTACGATTTCTTCTTGAATCTGCCGGAATTTGATAGAACGAAAGCAAATGTTACTACAGTAAAGGGTTGTCAATTGTTAGAGCCGTTGTTTGAATATTCTGGCGCATGTTCGGGCTGCGGTGAAACACCTTATGTAAAATTAGTTTCGCAGTTGTTTGGAGACAGAGCAGTAGTCGCAAATGCAACTGGATGTTCGTCGATTTACGGTGGCAACTTACCAACTACTCCATGGGCAGTTAACAAAGAGGGAAGAGGTCCGGCTTGGTCAAATTCATTATTTGAAGATAATGCAGAGTTTGGTTTCGGTATGAGATTGGCTATAGATAAACACAATCAATTTGCTAGAGAATTATTGGTTAGCCTTCAGGATAAACTCGGCAAGGATTTTGTCGATTCGGTGATAAATGCAGAGCAGAAAGATGAAACCGGCATTTATGAACAGCGTCAAAGAGTTGCCGGCTTAAAGAAAAGACTGGAGCAAATGAATACAAGCGAATCGAAAAAATTATTGGAAATTGCCGATTACCTTGTCAAAAAATCTGTCTGGATTATTGGCGGTGATGGCTGGGCTTACGATATTGGTTACGGCGGACTCGATCACGTCCTTGCTTCGGGTAAAAATGTAAACATTCTAGTCCTTGATACCGAAGTCTATTCAAATACCGGAGGACAGATGTCTAAAGCAACTGGCATGGGTGCCGTTGCTAAATTTGCTGCTGCCGGAAAACCGACCGCCAAAAAAGACCTCGCAATGATGGCAATGAGCTACGGAAATGTTTATGTAGCTAAAGTTGCTATGGGTGCTAACGATGCACAGACTGTAAGAGCATTTCTGGAAGCTGAAGCTTATGACGGACCTTCGCTTATTATTGCTTACAGTCATTGTATCGCTCACGGTATTAATATGTCGAAAGGTTTAGATGCTCAAAAACTTGCTGTCGACAGCGGTTACTGGCCTCTGTTCCGTTACAATCCTTTAAATCTTTTAGAGGGAAAAAATCCATTGAAACTGGATTCAAAAGCACCGAAGATAAGACTGCAGGATTATATTTACACCGAGACACGTTACAAAATGCTGACCAAATCGCACCCGCAGCAAGCAAAAGAATTGTTAATCCGTGCACAGGAAGAGGTTTCGAAAAAATGGAAATTCTATGAAGAACTAGCTTCGTTTGATTATTCAGATAACGGAAAAGATGCAAGTACCGAAAAAAAAGGAAATTGATGTAATGATTAAAAAACTTTGGAGAAATTATGGATTTTTCAACAACATATTTGGGATTAAAACTTAAGAATCCGATCGTTGCTTCTGCTTCCCCTCTTTCTCAAAATATTGATTCGGTAAAAGCTATGGAAGAAGCCGGCGCCGCTGCCGTAGTAGTCTATTCTTTATTCGAAGAACAGATTACGCATGAATCCGGCGAACTTGACCATTATTTAACTTACGGTTCTGAAAGCTATGCCGAGGCGATAAATTATTTCCCGGAACAGGGCGATTTTCCTTCTGACCCTTATCATTATCTGGATCATTTAGCCAACTTAAAGAAAAGCGTTAAAATACCTATTATTGGCAGTTTGAATGGGGTAAGTAAAGGCGGATGGATTAGATATGCCAAAAATATCGAAGACGCCGGCGCAGATGCGCTCGAGCTTAATCTTTATTATATTGCTGCAAATCCCGCTGTTTCTTCACAAGCCATAGAAGATATGTATATTGATACCTTAAAGGCTGTTAAAGAAATTGTTAAAATTCCTGTTGCAGTTAAATTAAGTCCGTTTTTTACTTCAATGTCAAACATGGCAAAGAGGTTCAACGAAGCCGGTGCGGACGGACTCGTTTTGTTCAACAGATTTTATCAGCCCGATTTCGATCTGGATAAACTTGAAGTAGTTCCTAATTTAGTACTGAGTACAAATTGGGAAATGCGTCTCCCTTTGAGATGGATTGCAATTCTTTACGGCAATGTTAAAAGCAGTCTTGCAGCTACAAGCGGCATTCATTCTTATGAAGATGTTTTGAAAGTAATAATGGTTGGTGCTGATGTTGCAATGATTGCTTCCGAATTATTAATGAACGGAATTGGCAGAATTCAGGATATGCTGAAAGGCATGGCGAAATGGATGGAAGAAAATGAATACGCTTCGATTGAAATTATGAAAGGAAGTATGAGTCAAAAATCAGTTGTAAATCCCGCTGCTTTCGAACGTGCAAATTACATGAAAACTTTACAAAGCTACAAAACTCTCCTCTAATTGGTTCATTCTATCCTCCTAAATGCCGCTGAAGTTTTCTTTGGCGGCATTTTTTTATTTTTGTCTTATGATTCACGAACATTACCATAAATGGTATACTCAGTATTTAAGCAGAGATTTTGAAATGCTTGTCTTCGGCTTTGCCGGACTGCCTATAATTTTGTTTCCTCCTTTTTGCGGCAGATATTACGACTGCAAAGATTTTGGATTAATTAATTCTGCAGAGCATCTGCTCGATTCCGGCAAAATAAAAATTTATTGTCCCGATACTGTTGATTCTGAAAGCTGGCATAATTATAACATTCACCCCTCGCAAAGAGTAAAAACTCACACTGCTTATGAACAATGTATAATTCACGATGTAATTGAATTTGCCAAGTATGAAACTGAATATAAACAAACATGTTTAAGCGGCTGCAATTTTGGAGCTTATCACGCTTTGAATCTCTCATTTCGCCACCCTGAGCTTGTCAATCATTTAATTTGTTTGAGCGGCGCATTTGATATCAAACCTTATATCTTCGGTTATTACGATGATGATTGCTATTTCAATAATCCGCCGGATTATATGCCGGGATTAACCGATCCGTGGTACTTAGATCGGATAAAAAAAATGACAATTATCCTAGGTATAGGCGAAGGGGATAAATGTTTAGAAGAAAACAGGAGAATGTCCGATCTGCTGAAACAGAAGCAAATTTCTCATTTGCTAGATGTAAGACATGATGCCGGTCATAATTGGCAGGTGTGGAAAGATATGTTTCCTGATTATGTACGGAAAATCGGTTGACAATTTTTTGATGAAAATAGAGACTGTAAAATATTTTGTGTAAATGGAATTTTCATTAAATATGTTCATCAAATTTTTTTAAAAAAATTGAAAAATTAGAAATAGCAATAGTCCAATTTCTAATTGGCATTGTCCACTTTTTTGATAAATCTCTGTAAGCCAGAAAGAGCATTTTTTTCAGAGCATCATCATTAGGGAACAGAGCCCTGTTTTTTGTAACTTTCCGAAATTGACGATGAACTGCTTCAACAGCATTGGTTGTGTAAATAATAGTTCTAATCTCTTGCGGATACTTGAAAAATGTGGCAAGGTTACCCCAATTATTTCTCCACGACCTAATGGCTAAAGAATACTTCTTGCCCCAGTTTCCCTCAAGTAAGTCAAGCTTGCTTAAGGCAGCGTCTTCTGTTAGAGCCTTGTAAACTTCCTTGAGTTCTTTGATAAACTGCTTTTGATCCTAAGATGCAACATACTTAAGCGTATTTCTAATCTGGTGAATAATACAGAGTTGGATTTCTGTTTTAGGGAAAACAGTATTAATTGCATCCGGAAAACCTTTAAGTCCGTCAATACAAGCAATAAAGATATCTTCAACTCCTCGATTCTTTAGTTCTGTTAATACATTGAGCCAAAAATTAGCTCCTTCTGATTCTCCTCCCTATAGACCGAGTAAATATCTTTATGACCTTCGATATCGACTGCTAAACACGTATAGGCAGCTTTAGGTTACTTTACGGGACTCATCACGAACTTTATAATGAATTGCGTCAAAAAATACGATTGAATATATTTTCTCAAGCGGTCTGCTCTGCCATTCTTCAGCAAGATGGACAATCTTATCAGTGATATTTGAGACAAGAGTGGGGCTGAGATTTATTCCGTATAATTCAGTTACGTGTGACTGGATGTCTCGGATTGTCATACTCTTGACATATTTATTTACCTTTGGTAGACATGGAAATAATTTTTTCTTCTATCGGTCCAATAGTTTTTTCATATTTCTTAATTAGAATTGGATCGAATTGACCATTTCTATCTCGAGGTACGGCAATATCTATCTCACCGTTATCATTCTTGAGACTCTTGTGTGATTTGCCATTATGGCTGTTACCTGTATTTTTACCATGTGGTGAATATTTCTCATAACCGAGGTGCTCGGTAAGTTCTGCTTCGAGCATTTCTTCGAGTGTCTTTGCCATGAGTTTTTTGATGGCTCCGTCTTTACTCATTAAGTCATCATAGTTCTTTGCTTTTGATAGATCAGATTTTAGCTACTCTATCATTTGTTCTGTTAGTTCCATTTGTGTACTCCTTATGTTAATTAAAAAATTTGTTAAAAATTATCGGCTAATGCAAGTGCCGATTTTTTGAGGCTAAGCTTCGTTTCGCTACGCTACACTTCGCTTAGCCTCTAGTTCTTCATTAACCATTTACACAAAATTATTTACACTCCCGCTTCTTAATCAATGTTTTTTCTCGTCAAGTGTCGAACTTGGGTTAATCTTCTCTTAGGTATCATATGATACTAACTATAAATAAAGCCGCAAATCTCACTAAAGGGAACTTAGAGGCAATAAAAAGATTCCATCTTTTCAAGAGACGGAATCTTTTTTATATGTTCTTTTCCTGCTCAATCAATCCAATTACAATATCCATTACGTTTGTGCCTGTAGGACCGGTTTTGATTAATCCGCCGGTCTGTAAAAAGAAGTTATATGAGTCGTTATTGCGAAGGTAATCGAGCGGATTTAATTGTTTTTTCTTCATTTCATTTATAACTGTTTGATCTGCAGCGGCGCCGGCTGCGTCGGTTGGTCCGTCAGTACCGTCAGTACCAATGCTTGCTATTACAAACTGCCGGTTTACATTTTGCATTTCTGCTAATGCTGATAAAATTAATTCCTGGTTTCTTCCGCCCTTGCCATTTCCCGTAACTGTTACTGTTGTTTCACCTCCCATTAAAAAGCATTTTTGTCTGCTGGAAGTTTTTGTATTTGTCAAATGTTGTTTGAGAATTTGTGCAAAATGTTTTCCTATTTCCTTTGCTTCTCCTTCAATTCCTGTTTTAACCGAGGCTATTTCATAACATAATTCTTCCGCTTTTTGCTTTGCGGCATTTAACGCTGTTTCGTTGCTGGCGGCAAGGTAATTGAAAACCTTGTTAAAAATTTCCTGATGAGTATCGGCATTATTAATGTCCGTAATTTTTTCACACAAAAAATTTTTAATTGCTGCCGGGATTTTTGCAGTCAAATTGTACTTTTCAAAAATTTTCCACGGAGAATTTAATTTTGGTTCGGGTTTAACTGTCGGTCCGCCCGCTATAAATTCAAACGGGTTGCCTATAATGTCGGATAAAACTATGTTAATACAATTTGAAGGAAAAATTTTTTCGGCAAGTTTTCCTCCCTTAATTTCCGATAAACTTCTGCGGACAAAATTTATCTCTCGGATATTTGCGCCGCTGTTAATTAATAACTTTGAAACGGTTTGAAAATCCTTCAGCGATATTTCTTCGTAAAGTTTTTCCATTAAAGCCGAACCGCCGCCGGAAATCAGACAAATGATTAGGTCATTTTCACCGGTTTTTGAAACAAACTCAATCATTCTTTCGCCTGCTCGTAAACTATTCTCGTCTAAAATCGGATGACCAGCTTCAAAGACTTCGATTCTACGGCATTTTTTTGCATTGTTATAATTTGTGACTACAAAACCGTTTTCAATTTTATTTCCTAAAATATTTTCGATTTCAAAAGCCATTTGCGAAGATGCCTTGCCGAAACCAATTACATATACTTTCTTGAATTTTGATAAGTCGAAGGAATCTTTTCCAGCAGTAATAAATCCTTTATCAAACGAAAAGATGTTTTTGATAAATGACGATGGTTTTACGGAATTGATTGCTGCATCAAGTATAGTAAAAAGGTCTTTCCTTAAGTCCATATTAAAGTTGTAACTTTATTTCTCGATTTTAATTTTCCGTTTTCCAAAAAATTTTCAATAAGATTTAATACATTTACAAATTAAAAATAATGAAATCATTTTTGATTCATACATATCAACAGAAAATTTTAATCATAAAATACGGATTAAATTATTATGGCTGACCAGATCTTAACTCTTACCGATGAATTAGAGAAACTTGCTGTAAATACTATAAGAATATTGAGTGCTGAGGGCGTGCAAAAAGCAAATTCGGGTCACCCCGGTATGCCGATGGGAATGGCTGATACTGCTTACGTTTTGTGGACAAAATTTTTAAAGTTCAATCCGAAAGACCCGCATTGGATTAACAGAGATCGTTTTGTCCTTTCTGCTGGGCACGGCTCGATGCTGCTTTACACTTTATTATATCTGAATAATTATGAAGTGACTCTGGATGATTTAAAATCATTTCGTCAATTGAACAGCCGCACACCCGGTCACCCGGAATACGGATGTTTACCCGGAGTTGAAACTACTACTGGTCCTTTGGGACAAGGTTTTGCAAATGGAATTGGAATGGCAATAGCCTCAAAAATGATTGCCGAAAGATATAATACAAAAGAATTCCAAATTTTTGGTGATCATTACATTTATGCAATAGTTAGCGACGGTGATTTGATGGAAGGAATAGCTTCCGAAGCTGCTTCATACGCAGGTTATCTGGGACTTGGAAATGTAATTTACCTTTACGATGATAATAACATAACAATTGAAGGGAATACCAATTTAACTTTTTCGGAAGATGTTGCAAAAAGATTTGAAGCTTATGGCTGGCAGACAATTAAAGTAGATGGGAGAAATCATAAACAAATTTCGGGAGCAATTATTCAAGCACAAAAAGAGAAAAATAAACCCACTTTAATTCTTGTAAGAACAACAATCGGTTTTGGCAGCCCTAACAAAGCAAATACAGCCGGCGTTCATGGAGCACCTTTAGGAGAAGAAGAACTCCAGAAGACAAAAGAGAATCTCGGATGGAATTACAATGAGAGTTTTTATGTGCCGCCGGAAGTAAAACAAATTTTCGATAATAGAGTTAAAAAACTTGAAGAAGAATATAATCTATGGCAGGCACAATTTGAAGATTGGAAAAATGGAAATCCTGAACTGGCAGAAAAATTTTTCAAAGCAATTAACAAAGAAATTCCCGTAGATATTGAATCATTATTATTCACCGAAGAATTACTCAAGGAAAACGCAACCCGTTCACTTTCAAGCCAGGTAATACAAAAAATTGCAGAGCATGTTCCATTTTTGGTGGGCGGTTCGGCAGACCTGGCACCTTCAACAAGTACATTGATGAAAAAATATGAAGACATTGGTCCGGGGAAATTTTCTGGGAGAAATTTTCACTTTGGAATACGCGAGCATGGAATGGGTGGAATATTAAACGGAATGTCGCTTTACGGCGGATTAATTCCTTTTGGGGCAACATTTTTAGTCTTCTCGGATTACATGAGAGGCTCTATCCGTCTGGCAGCTTTGTCCGGTCTTCACGTAATTTATGTTTTTAGCCATGATAGTATTTTTCTTGGAGAAGATGGACCAACACATCAGCCGATTGAACATTTGGCAGCTTTAAGATCAATACCGAATTTGACCCTTCTGCGTCCCGCCGATGGCTATGAAACTGTCGCCGCTTGGTCTTTTGCATTAAAGCATAAGACTGGTCCCACAGCAATAATTCTTACAAGACAGAAAGTCGGCGCAGTACAAAGGAATGTTGAGTTTAGTTATGAATCGTTTTATAAAGGTGCTTATGTTGTACTTTTAGAAGAAACGAAAACAAATGCTGGCAAACCGGATTTAATTTTAGCGTCGGATGGTTCGGAATTAAGTGTGGCGTGCGGGGCGGCAAAAATTTTGCAGAGTAAATATTCCGTACGCGTAGTTTCAGTTCCTTCTTTAGATTTACTGAAAAAACAGCCGGAAGAATATTTGAACAGTCTCTTCCCAAAAGATTCCAAAGTCGTTGTTATAGAAGCAGCAATTACGCAAGGTTGGGGTGACCTTTTGAGAAACGAAATGCTTAGAATTGATCTCGATGGTTTTGGAAAATCTGCCCCTTATAAAGTGCTTGCCGATTATTATGGATTTACACCGGAAAAGGCAGCAGAAAAAATTTTGAAGTGGATGGAAAAATAGCTGCAAATGCGTGAATGTGGGAAGGTCATTCATTGTCAGTGGTAATCATTAAGTCATTTATAGTCTATCAATGACGTAAAACAAATGCCTAAAAATGACAAAAAACTGTCAATCAATACCTAATGAATCACGTTTAGATATTATAATCTTTTCAATCTTTCTAATCTTGTCCACTTTTTGGCAGGTAATCTTTTTTAATTTTACTGTTACTGGTTCCTAATTTCACACTCTAAACTCTTTACTCTGCACTCCTCATTTTATGATATAAATCTTTCAATCAATTCTATTAATTGCTAATTAGGACAAAAATTATCAAATTAACGATGTAAAAATAATCCATACCGAATAAATTGAACTTAAAACAAAAATGAAAGATCACGCCGCAGAAAATAAGTTCTACTATCAGAAACTTAATCTACTTTTGTTACGCCATTGCCCGGACCATTAACCATATTTCGACGAACAATTATTTATTAACTACCAGAGAGGTGTTCTATGTGCGGTATTGTAGGCTATATCGGCGCAAAGAATTGCGTCCATATTTTAATTGACGGCTTAAAAAAATTGGAATACAGAGGTTACGATTCGGCAGGAATTGGAATTATTAACGACAACTACTGCGATGTAATAAAGACCAAAGGAAAAGTATCCGACCTTGAAAAAATGTTAACAGGTAAAAATTTTACTGCGGGTCTTGGCATTGGTCATACACGCTGGGCAACACACGGCGAGCCAAATATGGTCAATGCTCATCCACATTTGAACAAAGAACGAAATTTATTCCTCGTTCACAACGGCATTATTGAAAACTATTCTTCATTGAAAAAAGGTTTACAAAAAGAAGGTTATAATTTTTTAAGTGAAACCGATACCGAAGTTCTGGTTAATTTAATTGACAGATATTTAAAGAAGAAGCATAATTTGGGAACTGCAGTCCGGTATGCATTGAATGAAGTGGAAGGTACCTATGGAATTGCAGTAATTTATAAAAATGAACCAGATAAAATAATAGTTGCGCGTAAAGGTTCCCCTTTGGTTTTGGGAGTAGGTGTTAATGAAAACTTTATTGCCTCCGATGTAAATGCATTGATTTCGCATACATCTCAGGTAGTATATCTTGAAGACAATGAGATACTGGAGATTTACTCTGACCATTTTGTTGCAAAAAATATAAGCGATAAAGAAATAATAAAAGAAATCCATGAAGTTGATATTGCTATAGATGAAATTTCAAAAGGCGGGTATGCTCACTTCATGCTTAAAGAAATTATGGAGCAGCCGGAATCGATTTATAACTCCATGAGAGGAAGATTATTGCCTGAGGAAGGCACTTCAAAACTAGGCGGACTTCAGGGATTTGAAGACAGGATTGCACACTCGGATAGAATTCTTATTTCAGCTTGTGGGACTTCCTGGCATGCCGGACTTGTAGGCGAGTATATGCTTGAACAGTATGCCGGTATCCCTGTCGAAGTTGAATATGCATCGGAGTTCCGTTACAGACATCCGGTTATTAATTCAAATGACACTGTAATATTTATCTCTCAAAGCGGCGAAACCGCCGATACGCTTGCTTCTTTACGCGAAGCAAAAAAGAAAGGTGCACTTTGCCTCGGTATTTGTAATGTTGTTGGCAGCTCAATAGCTAGAGAAAGTGATACCGGTGTTTATATTCATGCCGGGCCCGAAATAGGTGTTGCTTCTACTAAAGCATTTACCTCACAGCTTGTTGTTCTGGCTTTAATAACAATGCTCATTTCGAGGGAAAAAAGACTGAGTGTTACCGATGGACAATACTTAATAAATGAAATGAAAAAACTTCCCCGTAATGTAGAAAAGATTTTGAAGATGAACGACACAATAGAAAAAATTGCCGATAAATATGTAAATGCGAAAAATTTTCTTTATCTCGGACGCGGTTATAATTTTCCCGTTGCTCTGGAAGGGGCACTTAAATTAAAAGAAATTTCTTACATTCATGCCGAGGGTTATCCGGCTGCGGAAATGAAACACGGTCCCATTGCATTAATTGATGAGAATATGCCGGTAGTGTTTATCGCAACAAAAGATTCCGTATACGATAAAGTGATGAGCAACATAGAGGAAGTAAGAGCCAGAAAAGGAAAAATTATTGCAATTGCAAACGAAGCCGATGATCAGATTGACAAAATTGTTGACCATGCAATTAAAATACCTCAAACAGCCGATATGCTTACACCGATACTTTCGGTAATACCTTTGCAGCTTCTTGCATATCATATCGCTGTTAAAAAAGGATTAAACGTAGACCAGCCGAGAAATTTAGCAAAGAGCGTTACAGTTGAATAAATTAAGGAGAAATTTATGTCCCGTAAAAATGTTATTATCATGGGTGCTGCCGGAAGAGATTTCCATAATTTTAATGTTTATTTCAAAAACAACCAGGAGTACAACGTAGTTGCTTTTACAGCAACACAAATTCCTAATATCGACGGAAGAATTTATCCGCCAGAGTTAGCAGGCAGTCTTTACCCAAATGGTATTAAAATTCATGTAGAATCTGAACTCGTTTCCTTGATTAATGAGTACAAAGTTGATGAAGTGGTTTTTGCTTATTCCGATGTTCCGTTTGAATATGTAATGACAAAGGCATCGATCGTAAATGCAGCAGGTGCGTCATTCAGATTAATGGGTGCAAAAGAAACAATGGTTAAAAGCACGAAGCCTGTTGTTGCTGTTTTGGCGGCTAGAACCGGGAGCGGAAAATCCCAGACTTCAAGAAAAATTGTGAAAATATTATCGGATGCAGGTAAAAAAGTTGTTGCTGTTCGTCATCCTATGCCGTATGGTGACCTGGTTAAACAAAAAGTTCAGAGATTTGCTGAATACAAAGACCTTGATTATCATAACTGCACTATCGAAGAAAGAGAAGAATATGAACCTCATATTGTAAGAGGTGGCGTTATTTATGCCGGCGTAGATTATGAAGCTATTCTGCGTGAAGCCGAAAAAGAAGCGGATATAATTTTGTGGGACGGAGGCAATAACGATTTATCTTTCTACAAGGCAGATGTTACTTTTACGGTTGTTGATCCCCACCGTCCGGGTCACGAATTAAAATATTATCCCGGTAATACATGCGTTAGAATGGCTGATGCTGTTATCATTAATAAAATTGATTCTGCCGACGCAGAGAATATTGTCACTGTCCGGAATAACGTCCATACAATTAATCCAGATGCAGTAATTATTGAAGCTGCTTCACCGATTTCAGTTGATAATCCTGAATTGATTAGGGGTAAAAGAGTGCTTGTTATAGAAGACGGACCTACCTTAACACACGGAGAAATGAAATACGGTGCCGGTACTGTCGCAGCTAAAAAACTTGGGGCAAAAGAGATTGTTGACCCGCGCCCGTTTACCGTTAAATCAATAACAGCTACTTATAAAAAATATCCCAATATTGGAATTTTATTGCCTGCAATGGGATACGGCAAACAACAGATAAAAGATTTGGAGGATACAATTAACAATACTGACTGCGATTCTGTGGTAATTGGTACACCTATTGACCTTGGGAGAATCTTAAAAATTAATAAGCCATCAACGAGAGTTATGTATGATCTGCAGGAAATCGGTACCAGTACATTAGAGACTGTCCTTAAAGCCAAGGGAATGCTATGAATAAAATTGCGGTGGTAGCATTAGGCGGTAATGCGTTACTCCGCGGAAATGAAGCAGGAACAATTGAGCAGCAAGAAAAAAATACTTATGACACTTGTGAAAAATTAGTCCCTCTTCTTGAACGTGGATTTAATCTGGTTATTACTCATGGCAACGGTCCTCAAGTCGGTAATATTCTCTTAAGAAATGAAGCAGGATATAAAGAATACAAAATTCCTAAAATGCCTCTTGATATTTGTGTAGCAGATTCACAAGGCGGCATCGGTTATATGATTGAAAGACAAATGCGGAATGTTTTGAGCAAGACCAGTTTAAAAAGGAATGTAATTACTATTATTACTCAAGTTCTTGTTGATGTTAAAGATCCCGCTTTTGATAATCCTACAAAACCAATCGGAAGATTCTATTTGAAAGAAGAAGCTGATCTGCTTGCCAAGGCAAACAATTGGGTATTTAAAGAAGATCCCAGAAAAAGGGGGTGGAGAAAAGTTGTTGCTTCTCCTAAGCCTATTGATATAATAAACAAAAAAGTTATACGTGACCTTGTTAAAAGAGGAAATATTGTGATTGCCGCAGGCGGAGGCGGCATCCCGATTTATAAACATGAAAACAAATATCTCGAAGCTATTGAAGCCGTGGTTGACAAAGACCTTGCCTCTTCACTTTTAGCAAGGGAGATTAATGCTGATATTTTTTATATCATTACCGATGTTCCGAAAGTTTATCTTAATTTTAACAAACCAAATCAATTTAGATTGGATAAAATTACGCTTGAACAAGCAAGAAAATATTTTGAACAGGGAGAATTTCCGACAGGCAGTATGGGTCCTAAAATTCAAGCAGCAGTTGAATTTGTAGAAGCAACCGGCAAAGAAGCAGTAATTACTAATGAAGAGGAAATCCAGCTTGATAATTGCGGCACAAGAATCGTGAAATAAGCTGGAAAGTTTGTAAACTTTATTGAACTTTGATTCTGAGGTAGAAATGTCAGTCAACTTAAAAAACAGAAGCTTCCTTAAATTATTGGATTTCACGACAGAAGAAATTCAATACTTACTGGATTTATCAAAGAAGTTGAAAAAAGAAAAATACAGCGGCAGGGAAAAACGGCGTTTAAAGGGGAAAAATATTGTCTTGTTATTTGCAAAAGATTCTACAAGAACACGCTGTGCATTTGAATCTGCTGCTTATGATCAAGGCGCTTGTGTAACGTACATAGGTCCGTCCGGTTCACAAATGGGTAAAAAGGAATCTATGAAAGATACTGCCCGTGTTCTTGGACGTATGTATGATGGAATTGAATACCGCGGCTATGAACAGGCAATTGTTGAAACATTAGCGGAATATTCGGGCGTGCCGGTTTGGAACGGTTTAACAAATGAATTTCATCCGACACAGATACTCGCTGATTTGCTTACAATTATCGAACATTCTACCAAACCGCTTAAAGAGATTACACTCGTTTACCTTGGAGACGCACGAAATAATACGGGCAATTCTTTAATGGTTGGCTGCTCAAAAATGGGTATGAAATATAGAGCAGCTGCTCCTAAGCAGTACTGGACTAATGAACAACTTGTAAAACAATGCAGACAAATTGCCGAACAAACAGGTGCATCAATTACTTTAACAGAAGACCCCGTCGAAGCTGTAAAAGGTGCCGACTTTTTATATACGGATGTGTGGGTATCCATGGGTGAGGCAGATAGTGAATGGCAAAAACGAATAAACTTGATGAAACCGTATCAAGTAAATATGGAAATGATTAAAAACACCGGCAATCCCGATGTAAAATTCTTACATTGCCTGCCGTCATTTCATAATCGCGAAACTACAGTTGGTGAAGAGATTTATCAAAAATTTGGACTGGATGCTCTGGAAGTCACAGATGAAGTATTCGAGTCAAAACATTCCATAGTTTTTGACGAGGCAGAAAATAGACTGCACACGATAAAAGCTGTAATGGTTGCTACTTTAGCCGGATAAGAATATTACTATCTGAAGTTACAGGATTTTCAATTACTGAATAACTCACATTACGCGTGCGCCAAGCAAAGCTTATTGTATCTTATCGGTGAAAGT
>DYLN01000050.1:9842-22908 GCA_020722085.1 Melioribacter roseus | reverse complement strand
GACCGTCCCGACAAGTAAAATAACTTGTCGGGGTGCTCTACCAGCTGAGCTACGCCAGCAAAAGTGTTGATTTTCAATTTCTAAAAGAACCGCCGACCGTCCCGACAAGTAAAATAACTTGTCGGGGTGCTCTACCAGCTGAGCTACGCGTTAGCGAAGCTAGCATTTTCAATTAAAATTGTGGGCACAAATCTACTAATAATTTGCACTTCAGCGCAATATTTTGGCATATACAAATTTTTTCATGATTTTATGTAATATTAAATTAGAGCATTCTTAAATGATCTCTAAAAACGAACTAAAATATTATTCTTCTCTACTCCTAAAAAAATTCCGTGAACGGGAAAATAAATTTATTGTTGAGGGTACAAAGCTCATTAATGAAGCTCTGGATTCAGGCTTTTACTGTGAAGTTGTTTTTTACACAAATGACTTTTTAGCCAAGCATGAAAGCGATGAAATATTCAGTAAAATAAAATCCATCCGCTGCGAAGTTGTTAAAAATTCTGAATTGAGTAAATTGACCGATACAAAAACTCCAAGCAGCATTGTCGGAATTTTTCATTTTAAAGAGAGTAACGATGTGACAGCCGGCAGGGAAAATTTAATTGTAGGTTTGGAGAATATTTCCGATCCTGGCAACCTCGGAACAATCTTAAGAAATTGCGATTGGTTTGGAATAAATGAAATTATTTTAAGTCCCGATTGTGCCGAAGTTTTTAATCCGAAAGTAATACGTTCTTCCGCTGGCTCTATATTTCATTTGAATATTCACGAAGCTGAAAATTTTTATGATGAATTAACGTCTTTCAAAAAACGGGGTTTTCAATTGTACTGCAGCGATCTCAACGGTGAAAATGTTTTTAAGACGAAGTGGGCAGAGAAGAAACTGATTCTCTTTTCGAACGAAGCTAATGGTCCAACGGAAAAATTATTGCAAATTTCTGATCATACAATAACTATTCCTAAATTTGGTAAAGCAGAATCTTTAAATGTTGCAAATGCCGCCGCAGTAATTCTTGCTTTTCTAACGAGAAAATAAATTCACCGTCGTTTGTAAGCAATGTAATCCGTCAACTCGGGCTCGCAGTTGTTTTGTCTTAACAGCATGTTTATTTGTGCGCGATGATAAGAAGAATGATTGATAATGTGTGTAATAATCTCACTCAAAGTATTAACGTAAAAATTGCCCTTTGTATTTTTATAGCCAAACCTTTGATTCAATCCTTCTTCGTCAATTTCAGTAAGATAATTTAGCCAATCATTGGTAGAGGATTGATGTAAGCTCTCTAGTTTATTAATAGGTAAAATTTCCCAGAAATTTTCGTCTGATGGAGCTTTTCCCTTTACCCTTTGAAACCAGATTATCTGAGAAAGAATGGTATGTGAAATTAACTCTGATGCTTTTCCATTAGTCCGGTTCTTCTTGAGAGATTCAATAATTAATGAATTTGCCCAGTTGTTGTATTGGAATAGATCAACGAAATATTCTTTCATGTAGTTTCTCCTTCATATTATTACATTAAAATTAATCGAGGAACTCCCAAGCTACACCGAATTTGAGTCCGCGTTCATACATTGGATAGTAAGGAACAACAAAATATTTGCCGTCCAGAATATTTTCGAAGGTAAAGTAGACAATTGCAGATTTTTGAATTCTGCCGCTCAAGAAAAAATCCAATTTAAAAAAAGGAGAAATCTCAGAAGTAAATATTTTATTAGCTGGCGAGGAATAATCTGTAATAAAGTAAGAGGCAGTAATATTTTTTTCGAAGTCGATTATAAATCCCGGACGGCTGCCGTAATATTTGTAATTAAATCCGGCTTTAAGTTCCAGATTGTTGTTAAACAAAGTATCGATATAATATATACCGCCGGAAGAAAAAATTTCGGGCAGTTTGTTTTCATTTCTGTTTTTAGAAAAATAATAGGTTGTATTAGCAGCTAAAAGCAATTTCCATTCTTTGATGCTGAAAGAAAAATTGATACCTCTCCGTTCAATTTCTGCGGAGTTAAAATATAAAGCATTTGTACTTTTTAATGAATCATTTAATAGAATTGCTGCCTGGTATTCGTTGGATGCTTTTTGGCTTATGAATCCCGTCGAAACGTGAAAGTTTCTCAAGTTAAAATGTGCTGACACTTCAAAGGAGCTAATATTGTTTTTATTTTTGTTTAACGGCTGTGTGGTTAAATAATCTTCCCAAATACTTCTCGGTTTCTGGAACCATGAATAGCCGGCATAAAATTTTATTAAAGTATCTATACGAAAAGTAATATCACCGCCAAATCCGGCATATCTGCCGCTGTTATATTTCAAATATTTACCAAAGATTGAAGGGGTCAATATTTGAGAAATTAGATTGGATTTGACAACTCCAGAAACCGATGCCGATGAGAGCGTTTTTTCTAAAGGTAAAAGCGGTGATGTGAATTTAGTGCTTTCAAAACTGCCAATTACTTTTGCACTGATGTAATCATTTGTAATTTCCTGAGAGATATTCCCGCCAAAAGAAGTGTAATTGTTGTTATGAACTATTTCTGGCGCATCGTCCTGGTAGTTCAAATCGGTTCGTTCGTTTTGGCGGAATTCATCAAGAGAGTTCCTGTAATATAAAGTAAGATTGGTCTGGAAATCACACATAGCAGTACATTCGTACATCTCTTCAGGAGGAGTATTTTCTCCAAAATTATTAAGAATGTGAAGTACAAGGTTATTGGTACTGGTTTTCATATACCTGTTCCGAAAATTCACCGGGGCTAATAAATTATCGTATAAAACATTGTTTATTTGTGATTGCGGATTATTTGCCGAAATTTTTTCTAAATCCACACCACCGTTTAAGTGAACTTCGTTTTTATTAAATGTGTAATCCAGCAATATATTTGTAGTTGATGAAAGAAGATAATGAAACCGAGAAGAAATTTTCCAGTTGCCGTACTCACTATTTGTAAACCTTTCTGCGGTGGAATTGTTGGTTATCTCAAAAAAAGTTTTTAATCTCGAAGAAAGAAAAGCATTGAACATTCCGTCAACAAATCCCTCATCGTTTGGTGCCTGATAAAATCTTAATCTCGAATACGGATGTAGAACGATTTTATTTCTGGCAATAAAGTTCACTGCAGCGGAATTGTTTATAATCCCCGTCAAAAAACTTTTAGGCAATGGCAGAATTTCAATTGAGTCAATACTCTCTGATTGAAAATTGTTCAGATCAAACGAATTAGAAAATCTGTTGTTAATAGGAATTCCGTTTTCGGTATAACTGATGCCGTTAAATCCGTTTCCATACAGCATCATTTCAGACGGCTGCCCTAAAGAACCGAGGTCGTTTAAGTAGCCGAACGGCAAGCTGGTAAATAAATCTCCGGTGAATCTGTAGTCTTCGTAATTTATTGAAGATTTATTAACTATTGTTTCGTTGTCGTTGAATAAAATGTTTCTAAACGAGATTACTTTTAGGGTGCCTTTCTTAATAACTTGTTTTGTTGTATCGGCTGTATCTGCTGTGGTCTGATTAAAATTTTTAATTGTGGCTGTATCTTGAAGTAAAGTTTTATTAGGTGATTGAGCAAAACATAAATTCATAAGAAAAAAAATCAGCAAGAGGAAGGTCTTTTTATGCGAAGATTTTTTCATTCGAAGAGATAATTTTCAAAACAAAAATAAAAATTAGATTCTGTTCAACAAAATAACCAAATAATTCCAATTAAAAATGGAAGGAATTTTATAAAATAATAGCCTGATAATATTTTCGGCTAATAAATCATTTTTTTTATAAAATAAAAAACCTATTTATTTTGAATAAAAAAACTATTAATTTTCATACGAATTATTATTCACTAACAAAATAAAAGGAAACTACAATGGGTTCAATGACAAAAGCTCAAGTTCTTGATCATATGGCAAAAAAATCTGGTTTAACAAAAAAGGCAGCCGGTGAATTTTTGGATGAATTCGTAAAACTGGCTTACAGAGAAGCTAAAAAAAGTTTTGTAGTTCCCGGGTTAGGTAAATTGGTACTTTCTGAAAGAAAAGAAAGAATGGGAAGAAATCCCAAAACGGGGGAACAAATATTGATACCAGCAAAGAAGGTTGTGAAATTTAGAGTAGCAAAGGCAGCTAAAGAAGCAATCCTCGGCAACAATAAATAGCCAATGAGCCGAATCTAAAGAGTAGTTTTTTGTTTTTCCGAGTTCGGTTTTCACGCAAGTATTCAAGAAAAAATTCTTCCTTGCCGTTGTACCTCTTTAGAGAAGGCTCATTTATCTTTATAAAAGCGGCTGTGTAAAAAGCAATGCTTATTATGAGAGCAGCGCTGCGCGAATATTGCGAATTTTTTGTCTGATGCTCTTATATTGAAAATTATTTTTTAGGTAGCCGATTTTACATCTTATGTTTATTCTTCACTCGATTCCCTGTTTCGCCTCTTGCCTCATTCGGGGGAGCGGGCTCGCCTCGATTCGGCGAAGCGGGTCGATTACGGTATTTTTCTCCAAGAGTTTTGATTTTTTCTAACAATTCCTCATAAAGTTCGTGGGGTATGTTCTGTAAAATTATTGTCAGTAATTTATTGAAATCACCTGCATGCGGGTAAAAACCAATCTTAATATTTTGACTGCTGTCAGTAATGTAGATCGGTCTTGTTAAATGTCCCGAGAAAATTCCTCCGCTGACCTGGCTGATATTTTCGTGGAGGATTTCTACTTTCTTTTTGCTTAGGAAAAAATTTGTGCAGACAATTTTTTCATTGTCCGCTATAATTTTAAACGGAAATAATTTGTACGTCTTAAAAAAATATTTGTTAACTGCAAAAAGTATTGCGAGATTGAATACTGCATAAAGAGGGAAGTACCATTCATGCAGCAAGAAATAAAAAGATGCCACCAGATGAAAAAGCATTAGTAAACTTACCGGTATATTTCCGTAACGGTAGATAATTTTTTGAATGAACGGGTATGTAAAAGTATGCATGTATTCCCTATAATTTTGCCGGATAATTTAACACTCTATTGAACAAAAAATTATTTTTGTAGTAACAATTTGCTTTTTTCATAAATAAAATGAAATGATAGAAAAAAATATGAAATACGATGTTATTGTTATCGGAGCCGGACCAATCGGATTATCCTGCGGGATCGAAGCTTCTAAAAAAGGTTTGAGCTGCTTAATAATTGAAAAAGGATGTCTTGTAAATTCGATTTACAATTATCCGGTTAATATGGTTTTCTTTTCTACTTCGGAAAGATTAGAAATCGGTGATGTGCCTTTTATTTCGCACGGTGTAAAACCAACACGTACAGAAGCTCTTGAATATTACAGAAGGGTAAAATCTTCGTGGAAATTAAATGTGCATACTTATGAAAAAGTTACGGAGGTTACAGGCGAACGGGGAAATTATACAGTTGTAACCTCCAAAGAAAAGTATTGTGCCGATAACGTAATTGTTTCAATCGGATTTTATGATAATCCAAACTATATGAATATTCCCGGCGAGAATCTCTCGAAAGTAAAACATTATTACGATGATGCCCATCCTTATGCGTATCATAAAGTTGCAGTTATTGGTGGAGGGAATTCCGGAGTCGATGTAGCGTTGGAAACTTACCGCAAAGGAGCCGAAGTTACAATGATAATTAAAAAAGAAAAGCTCGATGAAGGGGTTAAATATTGGGTTCGTCCCGATATTGAAAACAGAATTAAAGAAGGTTCAATTAAAGCATATTTTAATTCTGTTGTCAAAGAAATCCGAAATAAAGAGATTGTTATAAATTCACCTGAGGGAGAAATAACAATTGATAACGATTTTGTGTTGGCAATGACAGGTTATCACCCGGATTATGATTTTTTGAGAAAGATTGGTATTGATCTTGAAACCGGAGGAAATTTAATCCCTTGTTACAGTCCCGAGACATTTGAGACAAATAAAAAAGGATTGTTCCTCGCTGGGGTTGTCTGCGGCGGTATGGATACCGGTAAATGGTTCATAGAAAATTCGAGATATCACGCACAAAATATAATAGAGAAAATTCTAAAAGAGGAAAAATGAATTAACATGAACAGAAAATATTCTTTATCGAAAGAAAAAATTAAAGTACTTCTTCTGGAAAATATTCATCAAAATGCTCTGCAATATTTTAACAGCAGCGATTATACAAATGTGGAATACTTAAAATGTTCATTGAGCGGAGATGAGATTAAAGAAAAAATAAAAGATGTTCATCTGCTTGGCATAAGATCGCGGACACACATTACTGCTGAAATTCTTGGGAGCGCGAAGAAATTGATTGCAATTGGCTGTTTTAGTATCGGAACAAATCAAGTTGATTTGCATGCAGCAAAAATTAAAGGAATACCGGTTTTTAATGCACCATTTTCCAATACACGTTCTGTTGCCGAGCTGGTGATAAGCGAAGCGATTTTTTTGATCAGAAAAATTCCCGAAAAAAATTTTTATGCTCACAACGGTAAATGGCTGAAAGAATCTTCAAACTCATTTGAGGTGCGTGGGAAAAATATAGGCATAATCGGTTACGGGCACATCGGCTCTCAAGTTTCCGTCCTTGCAGAAAGCCTTGGTATGAATGTTTACTTTTATGATATTCTGCCGAAGTTGAATCTAGGGAATGCCAAAGCGTGCAGTTCTTTGGACGAGCTTTTGCAAATCTCCGATATTGTAACACTTCACGTGCCGGAAACAGAACAAACAAAAAATATGATTACTTACGATCGGTTAAGGTTAATGAAGAAGGGTTCCTGTCTGATTAATTCTTCGAGAGGAACAGTTGTCAATCTGGAAGACCTTGCAAAAGTTCTGGAAGAAGAACATCTTAACGGTGCGGCTATTGATGTTTTCCCTTCTGAGCCAAAATCTAACGATGAGACTTTTAAAAACGTACTTCAAAAATTTCCAAACGTAATATTAACACCTCATATTGGAGGCAGCACTACTGAAGCACAGGCAAATATAGCTCTGGAAGTATCTGAAAAACTTGTAAAATATTGTGATGTGGGAGCTACAATCGGTGCAACTAACTTTGTGGAAATTTCTTTACCGCCGAATATTGACAAGCAAAGATATCTGCATATTCATAAAAATCAGCCCGGCGTCTTAAATAAAATTACAAAAGTCTTCACCTCCAGAAACTTGAACATAGCATCTCAATATTTGCAGACGGATCCGCATCTCGGTTATGTCATTATTGATATCGACAGCAAAGAACATGCTGCCGATATCTTAAAAGAATTAAAAACAATTCCCGGAACAATTAAGGCGAGAATGCTGTTTTGACATTGGAGTAATACATTTTGTTCTCGCCGATTTCTTTGTCAATTTCATCTTGATGATGATTAAAATACTATGAACCGTATTTACTTTGCAAGTACCATTTTTTTAGCGACACTTTTTCTTGCAGAGGTCAAACGATATATGTACACACCGCTCGAAAGCGAATAGTCAAAAGTCGAAAGTTGAACTGAATAATTGCCTGGTAGTTTTTCTTCATCTATTAGTATTGAGCAAAGATTTTGAGAGATGCCATCTTTCATCTTTACGATGCCCGTCCCGATGCGTGTCCCGATGTTTTTAATCGGGGTCTTTTATCGGGGCGTGTCCCGCCCGCTCCGCTTTGCGAGGCGAGATGCGTGTCCCGATGCCTTTTATCGGAGCTTTTTATCGGGGTCTTTTATCGGGGTTAGAAAGGTAAGAATCTAATTTCTGTTCTTCTTTTATAAGGACACAGTTACTTTGAGGTTGTCTAAAAAGTAATTATTCAACAATAAATTCGTAAATAATTAGTGGAATTCGCGGCTTATATATTAAAAAAGATTACTTTTTAGTCACCCTCACAAGTTTCGAATCCTATTGCATAATTTGGAATTATTGAACTATAAGATTTTTGCTGTTCTATCATGCAACTTCTGAGCAAATTTATTCAGAGATGTTGTAAGAAAAGTTTCGTTTCAAAAAAATATTTATTATATTTTTAATAGTTAAAAAGACAGCGAAGGATGGCGAAAAAAATTGACAAATCAAGATCTGCATTATTAACCGAAATTGCTTCTCTAAAAAAAGCCAACAGAGAGCTTCAAAAGAAGCTATTAGAAATACAGAAAGCCAAAGAAAAATGGAAAACTAAGGATATTGACAAAAATTTGAAGACTATATTTGATAACGCCTGCGTTGGCGCCGCAGTTGTAGACTTAAACGGCACTCCCGTAGCCTCAAATAAATTTCTTCAAAAAATGCTTAAATACTCCGGAAAAGAGCTACAAAAAATTACATTCAAAGAAATAACCCATCCCGATGATTTCGATGCCGACTACAAGCTTTTCAAAAAATTAATTACAAAAAAAATTCCATTTTATACTTTAGAGAAAAGATACATCTGCAAAGACAACAGAATTGTTTGGGGTAAATTAACAGCATCAATGATTTATGATGACGAAAAAAAACCAAAATATATTTTGTCGCTTGTAGAAGATATTACACACAAAAAAGAAACTGAAAAGAAACTTTCCTTCGAGCAAGCCTTAATGAAAGCGCTGATGGATCTTTTGCCCGATAGTATTTATTTCAAAGATATTGAATCGAAATTCATAAGAGTTAATAAAGCAAAGGCATTAAGAGACGGGTTCAAATCCGAAGACGAATTAATCGGTAAGACTGATTCCGACATTTTTAGGAAAGAGCATGTTGAAGAAGCTATTAACGATGAAAAAGAAATTATACGAACCGGAAAACCAATTCTAAATAAAGAGGAAAAAATAGAAAGGCTTGACGGCAAAGTTAGCTGGGTTTCAACGACAAAGATGCCGCTTTACGACAGCAAACATAAAATTATAGGCACCTTTGGGATTACCCGTGATATTACGGAAAAAAAATTGACAGAAGATTTGTTAAAAGAAAGTGAAGAAAGATACCACACATTGTTCGATAAATCTGCCGATGGAATTTTTATAATGACCGATAAATTTATTGACTGCAACCAGACTGTGCTGGAAATGTTTAATTGTAAACGTGAGGATATTATCGGTCATCACCCGGCAGAGTTTTCTCCCGAAATTCAGCCTGACGGAGAAAACTCATTCTCTAAAGCTCAGAGATTGATTAATACTGCCTTGAGTGGAAAGACTCAAAATTTTTACTGGAAACATAAACGCAAAGATGGGCAGCTCTTCGACGCCGAAGTTACGCTGAACTCTCTAATTATTAACAAGAAAACATTTCTCCAGGCAACAGTTAGAGACATTACCAAAACAGTAAGAGCCAGCAACATTCAGAATGCGCTTTATCAAATTTCCGAAGCAGCAAGCATTGCCGAAAATATGGATAGGCTTTATCAAAAAATTCATAATGTGATTAAAGGTTTGATGCCGGCTGAGAATTTTTACATAGCAATTTATGACGAAAAAGAAGAATTGCTAAAGTTTCCTTATTTTGTCGATCAGTTTGATCCGCCGCAGGCTCCTAAAAAATTAGGCAAAGGACTCACAGAATATGTACTGCGAAAGGGAGAAGCCGCTCTTATTGACGAAGAAAAAGACATGGAATTAAGAAGACTCGGTGAAGTTGAGTTGATAGGTGCACCGCAGGCTATCTGGCTCGGCATTCCGCTTGTTCTTCAAAAC
Source organism: Melioribacter roseus (assembly GCA_020722085.1). Classification (GTDB taxonomy): domain Bacteria; phylum Bacteroidota; class Ignavibacteria; order Ignavibacteriales; family Melioribacteraceae; genus Pyranulibacter. Next base: position 13,277 of record DYLN01000050.1, on the reverse strand, counting down.
AAAACTATCGGTGTGATGGTAGTTCAGGATTATGAAAATAAATTTGCTTACGGTGAAGAAGAAAAACAAATACTGATTTTCGTTTCAAACCAGATTGCACAGGCAATTTCGCGCAGGCAAAGTGTTGAGGAAATTAAACGATATACCGAAGAATTGAAAAATCTTAATGCGACTAAAGATAAATTTTTCTCCATCATTGCACACGATCTTAAAAATCCTTTCATAACCATTCTTGGATTTGCTGAACTTCTTTTAGCTGATTTTGAAGAATTAACAGACGAAGAGAAAAAATATTATGTCGAAGAAATGAAAAAATCCGCCGAGATATCGCATGCACTTCTTCAAAATCTTCTTCAATGGTCGCGAACCCAAACCGGAAGAATAGAATATAATCCCCAAAAAATCTCACTAAATCAAATTGTAGAGCAGAATTTCTCTTTGCTGAAACTAACAGCAGCTAAAAAAAATATTGCTCTCGAATCATCTATTGGATCGGATATTATATTAAGTGCCGATGAAGATATGACGGATACAGTTATTAGGAATTTACTTACTAATGCCGTTAAGTTTACCTCTTCGGGGGGCAAAGTGTCGGTTAAGGCAGCAAAGATAAACGGATTTGTTGAAATCCGGATCTGTGATACCGGTGTTGGTATAGACGAAGAAACCAAATCCAGGCTCTTTAAACTAGACTCTGCAATCTCGACCGCAGGAACTTCCAACGAAAAAGGCACCGGACTTGGATTGATAATTTGCAAAGAATTCATCGAAAAGCATGGCGGGAAAATCTGGGTGGAAAGTGAAGCCGGCAACGGCAGTACATTTATTTTCACTTTACCTTCTGCTTAGCAGCCTTCTGGAATTGGAAAGTTTTTTTAATTTTCTATTTTGTAACAGCCAAGCAACAATAAAGAACAAAGAATGAAAATAAAATGGATGTTTGCAAAATATTTTATCCTAAATTATGCAATAGAATTCGAAACTTGTCCCGCCCGCTCCGCTTCGCGAGGCGAGATGTTTTTATCGGGACTTGACCAAATCAATGGGTCAATAACTGATGATCACGGGTTTTTTAATATTTTTATTTGTGTGGTTATTTGTTGCCCGCTTCGCCTTCACCTCGTTCAACGAAGCGAGGCGAGCCCCGACACAAGTGTCGGGACTAGCATCCAAATCAGCGTCATCTGTGTTCTATCATCCTTCGCTACAGCAGGTTAAAAGTAACTGTTAAACCAGCCATTACGATTGCAACCATGCTCATCAGTTTTATCAAAATATTTAAGCTAGGTCCCGATGTATCTTTAAATGGATCTCCAACTGTATCCCCAATAATTGTAGCTTTATGAGTTTCAGAGCCTTTGCCGCCGAGATATCCTTCTTCGACATATTTTTTTGCGTTGTCCCATGCGCCTCCTGAATTAGCCATAAACACTGCAAGAACGAATCCGGCTCCCAAGCCTCCTACCAACAGTCCCATTACGCCGGCAACACCTAAAAGTACGCCGGTTAAAATAGGAATTAAAATTGCAAGAAGAGAAGGGAATACCATTTCAGCCTGCGCTCCTTTTGTTGAAATCTCAACACATTTTGCGTAATCAGGTTCCGCTTTTCCTTCAAGTATGCCTTCTATTTCTCTAAATTGTCTGCGCACTTCATCAACCATTTTTGAGGCTGCTCTACCGACAGCATTCATCGTAAGTCCGCAAAAAACAAATGCCATCATTGAGCCGATAAAAATTCCGATTAGCACTTTCGGATTCATCAGATTTACCTGGAAGTAACTCATAAAGTCGTAGAGATTTGCTTTTGAAATTTCAATAGAAACACCGTCGGCTAATTTAATTGCAGTTTGACCAATTCTTAATAGAGCAATTTTTATTTCCTCAACGTAAGAAGCCAATAGTGCCAGGGCTGTTAATGCAGCCGAACCGATTGCAAATCCTTTTCCGGTTGCAGCAGTAGTATTGCCCAACGAATCAAGTGCGTCGGTTCTTCTTCTTACCTCTTTCGCGAGTCCGCTCATTTCAGCATTGCCGCCGGCATTATCTGCAATCGGACCGTATGCATCTGTTGCAAGTGTAATTCCTAGAGTAGAAAGCATTCCGACTGCAGCAATTCCTATTCCGTATAAGCCCATGCCCATATTGTTAAGATCAAAACCGGCTGCAAAAAGGAAAGCGAAAATAATTCCAAGTGCAACTGCAATTACAGGAATTGCAGTTGAAATCATCCCGACGCCGAGACCGGAGATAATCACCGTAGCAGGACCGGTTTTTGCACTCTGTGCGATAAACTGTGTCGGTTTATATGATTGTGATGTAAAATACTCGGTTGCTTTACCAATAACAATACCGGTTAATAATCCGGTGACAATTGATCCCCAGATTCCCCATGCATTATCGAGTCCCAAAACATTTACAATAACTGCTGAAAAAATAATTATTAGAAGTGAGCTCAAATTAATTCCGCGGGAAAGCGAACTGAGCAGCTCTTTCTGGGCAGCATTTTCTTTTGTTCTTACAAAGTATATTCCAAAGATGGAAAGCGCGATTCCGATTGCTGCAATTAACATTGGCGCAATAACAGCTTCGAATTGGAAAGAAGGAGTTTCGATAAAAGCGGAAGCACCGAGGGCAGCGGTTGCAAGAATTGATCCGACGTAAGATTCATAAAGGTCGGCGCCCATACCGGCAACATCGCCCACGTTATCGCCGACATTATCAGCAATTGTAGCGGGATTGCGCGGGTCGTCTTCCGGAATTCCTCTTTCAACTTTACCGACAAGATCGGCTCCAACATCCGCTGCTTTTGTAAAAATTCCGCCTCCCACACGTGCAAATAAAGCCTGAGTTGACGCACCCATTCCAAAGGTAAGCATTGTTGTTGTTACAATAACAAGATTATGACCGTCAGTAAGTGTGGAAGGATAAACCAAATTTAAAATTGTAAACCAAATTGAAATATCGAGCAAACCGAGACCTACAACAACCAATCCCATGACAGCACCGCTTCTAAATGCTACTTTTAAACCGCTGTTGAGCGTATCCTTTGCGGCGTTGGCAGTTCGGGCTGAAGCATACGTTGCAGTTTTCATCCCGAAGAATCCTGCTAAAGCGGAGAAAAATCCGCCTGTAATAAAAGCAAAAGGCACCCACGGATTTTGAATTCCAAAGCCATAAGCAAGAATTGAAAAGATTATAGTTATACCAATAAAAAACATCCCTACTACTTTGTACTGCTGTTTAAGATAAGCCATTGCACCTTTACGGACATACAGTGCGATGGTTTTCATTTTCTCTGTTCCTTCATCATTTTTCATCATTTGTTTGAAGAAAATCCATGCAAATATAAGTGCTGTAATTGCGGCTGCGGGAACAATATAAAATAATCCACTAAACATATTTTTTTCTCCTGAATCTAAAATTTGCTCGCTTT
>DYLN01000050.1:0-9742 GCA_020722085.1 Melioribacter roseus | reverse complement strand
ATTATTTAAAACCAACGACCAGAGCAGATCTCCACCAATCATGATATTTATCCTCAAGAGTTTGCTCATCGGGGAACGGATAATACAAATACGATTCTTTATTGCCGACAAAAAAGCCGTTCTTGCATGTTCTGTATAGAAGATCACCTTCAAAGTATCTGATTACTGTTTTTGTCGGTTTATCTTCTTTTTCAATTAATCCGATTAAGCAGTCTCTGAGATGTTCAAGATTTGGATACGGAATATTATCTGCCGGCGCATCGAGAGGATAATCGCCTAATCCGTTTAATATAAGTTCAACAAAGACTAATTTTGGTACTGATACGGGCTGGCTTCTATCGGTTACAAAATTTAAAAAGTCAACCGGAGATAAACTGCTTGCAATGCGCGGCGTAACAGGACAAAGTTCTTGATAGAGATGCAGTTTTGATTCGTTGACAGATTTGTATTCTGCTTTTTCAAGCTGAAGTACTTTTCCGTCGTCTGTTACGAGGTATAAACTTTTTAAGGATTTTATCGGCAGTTTTTCAAGAACCTGATAGATAGACAAATAGACCGAGCATTTTGGTTTACCGTCCGGGTGCGGCACACATCTTTCATCAATTAAGGAAAGCGGAAAATTTTCCGTAACTTGTTCAATGTCAACTTCAAAGAAAATAGCCTGTCCGCGTGTACGTTTTTTAGAGCCGACCGCCATATACTTCCCGAAATCTTCGGGCGGCAGCATGGAAGCAATCAACGATTCCGGCATCAGCGAGAAATACAAGTACCGTTTCATATTTACTCTCTTGTTAATTTTTTGTCAAAAAAATTTGGGTGTAAATATATTAAAAATTGAGATGAATTTGTCTTTATTGGATTATTTTTTCGGCTGCTGCCGAATGTAATTTAAAATGTAAATTCCGCTTAAGTCCCGGATTAATAACTTTTCTTTTTAAAACTATAAGTCAGCTCACTATTTTATTAACTCAAGTTGGCCGCTTATTTTAAAGACATAATTTAGCCGCTTCCGAAAGGAATGCCTTCGGCAGAATTTCGCTAATTTTCGCTGGTTAAATTTTTATATTTTTATGACGGTTTGCGTTTATTAGCGGAATTAGCGGCTTATTTCAAAGAATTTTTTATTCGGCGGTCATTTGCAGGTTCTATAAAAAGCATCTGTTTTATTTTTCATTAGAGGCTGACCAAAAAGTAACTTTTTAATAGAACAATAACCGTGAATTGCGCAGCTTGTCCCGTGTATTTTACGGGGAATTCCCTCGAATTATTTTGTTGACTCTTACTTTTTGGTCACCCTCGCAGTTATCTACGAAAATTAATTGATGCCAAATTAGTCAATATTATTTTGGGAAAGTACAATCGTCACAAATTTTTTATTTTTGCAGCAGACATTTGAGGAATGTATGAATTTTACAATAAACAAATCGGAAGTAGTTTTTCACGGGAAAGTTTTTGATGTTCAGATCGATGAAATTAAGTACAACGGAAGCGGGAACACCGTCCCCCGCCAGGTTGCTGTTCATCCGGGCGGAGCTGTCTCCGTTCCTGTTAAACCAGATGGAAAAATTGTGATGGTAACCCAGTTTAGATATCCCTTCAAAGAAGTTCTGCTTGAATTGCCGGCGGGGAAATTAGACAAAGGTGAAGACCCCCAGATTTGTGCTTCAAGGGAATTAACCGAAGAGACGGGATATACCGCCCAAAAAATTTCCAGACTCGGCAAAATTTTTACGTCGCCGGGGTTTTGTTCCGAGGTGCTGCATATTTATTTAGCAGAAGATTTAATCCCCGGACGGCATGCACGTGAAGAAGGCGAAGAAGGAATGGAAGTTGTGGAATTATCGCTTGAAGATATAGATGAAAAAATCAAAAACGGCAAAATTGTGGATGCAAAAACCATTTGTGGAATCACTATGTATCGGTTGAATACTGAACGCAGAAGGTAGTTTTAATGCTTCAAGTACTTATTTGTCACAATCATCATACTTTACGTTTCTGCTGACTTCCGGCGGCTGCAATCGAGCCTGCCTTGTTATCACTGCTTAATATTCTTATTTTTCGGTGCAAATTTTAGAAAGTGAAAATGAATAAAAACAAAGTATATATAGAGACTTACGGCTGTCAAATGAACTTTGCCGATACCGAATTGGTGATGGGCATTCTGAGCAATAAAGGTTATCAGATAACAAAAGATATAGCTGAAGCGAATGTAATTCTTTTAAATACATGCAGCATACGCGATAATGCGGAACAAAGAATCTATGGAAGACTCGGCAACTTAAAAGTAATCAAGGACGATAATCCCGAAACAGTAATAGGTATACTCGGATGCATGGCTGAACGGCTCAGAAAAGAGCTTATCGAAGAAAGGAAAATTGTGGATCTTCTCGTTGGTCCGGATGAATACAGAAGACTGCCCGAATTTATTAACACAGCATTTGCAGGCGAGAAAGGGATAGGAGTAAAACTCTCGCGGACTGAAACTTATGATGATATTATTCCATTTCGTGAGGACGGGCTCTCCGCGTGGATCTCGGTGATGCGCGGCTGTGATAAATTTTGCACTTTTTGTGTTGTTCCGTTTACCCGTGGAAGAGAACGAAGCCGCTCTTTAAATTCTGTTATTGATGAAATTAAGCGGCTTTCTGAAAGGGGTTTCAAAGAAGTTACACTGCTAGGACAAAATGTAAATTCATATAATGACGGCGGAAATGATTTTGCGGATTTGCTTGCCGCCTCGGCGTCAGTTGATTCACAAATTCGAATAAGATTTACAACATCGCACCCGCAGGATCTTTCCGACAAACTTTTATATACAATTGCCGAATACCCGAATATCTGCAATTATATTCATCTGCCGGTGCAGTCGGGTTCCAATAGAATACTTGAACTAATGAATAGAACATATACAATTGAGCATTATCTAAATTTAATTGATAAGGCAAGGAAAATTATTCCCGGAGTAAGTTTCTCTACCGATATCATTTCAGGGTTTCCTACGGAAACCTATGAGGACCATCTGCAAACACTCGAGGTTATGCAGACTGTTGGTTATGACGGAGCGTACATGTTTAAGTATTCACCGCGCGAGGGAACAAAAGCATACAATATGAAAGACGATGTTCCCGATGAAGTAAAAACAAAACGGCTGAATGAAATTATAGACCTTCAGCATAAGATTTCTTACGAGATAAATCAGAAGATGATCGGTACGGAAGAAATAATTTTGGTCGAAGGACCAAGCAAAAAATCCGATGCATTTCTTGCAGGCAGAACCGATACAAATAAGGTAACAATCTTTCCTAAAGCAGAAAATATTCATCCCGGGGATTACGTGAAAGTGAAAATAAACCGTGCTACGTCTGCAACACTTTTTGGTGAATATACCGGCAGAGTGCGAAGTATAACGACCGTAGAGTCTGCTCGATCCGGTCGTCTCAAACGAACCTCGACAAAGTCGGGCAGAACGCTCGTCTCGGCAAATACGAAGTCATGACGGAGAGTTCTGACGAACGGAGCCTGTCAGGAGTTCGACGTAGTTTGGCGACAGGACGGGTGTTTGAATGAAAAGCGTAAAATGAAAAATTATCTCATAATATTAATCTTTCTAACTGGAAATCTCTTTGCTCAGGAAGTAGATATTGTTCCGGCGCTGAAGAGCATTGAATCGGGTAATGTTGAAAGAGCAAAGAAAATTTTAAGCGAATTGAAATTAACTAATCATGCTGATCCCTCGGTTTTATTTTTAGATGCAGTTTTAACTAAACACGGAAAAATTTCACTTGGGAAATACACGGACATCTATCAAAAATATCCTAAGAGTAAATATGCTGATGCATCGCTTTACAGAATTTTTTCTTATTACTTCTCTCTCGGATTGTATAAAAAAGCCGGAGAGTATCTGGAAAAATTAAAGAAGGAGTATCCCGGCTCACCTTACATTAAATCCGCCAATAGATCTATTCCCGATGAAAAAGAAACTTTGGTGTATGAAGAAGGACCGGAAACCGAAAAAGAAAATATTAAACAAGCTGGTTTCACGGTTCAAGCCGGCGCTTTTTTAAACTCTGAGAATGCAAAAAATTTGAGCCGTCAGTTGCAGGACGCCGGCTATTCAACCGAAATTAAAACAAAGGAAATCGGCGGAAGTATTTTAAATATTGTTACTGTAGGCAGATTTGATACCGACAGGGAAGCTTCTCAAATTTTGGATTTTCTAAAACAGAAATTCAATTTGAACGGAAGAGTTGTTAAGTTAGACAATTAGTGTTATCTCAGTGTCTTTTTAGTGAGATTTATAATTGGAAATCATATTTATCGGAACCGGCTCGGGTAAAACCAGTATAAAGCGAAACCATTCGTCCATATTTATCAAATCTCAAAAAGAAAACTTATTAATTGATGCCGGCGACGGAATATCAAAAGCACTTTTGCAAAATAAAATAGACTTCCTTGAAATCAAAAATATTGTCATCACCCATTTTCATGCAGATCATTTTGCCGGCTTAGCTTCTTTGATAACACAAATGAAATTAATGAAAAGAAAAACGCCGCTGAAAATTTTCGTTCACGAAAATCTTGTTTATTCACTCAAGAATTTTCTTTCTTTGGCTTATCTTTTTCCCCAAGCAATGAATTTTACATTAAAACTCATCGGCTTTGATTCGAATAAAAAAATAAAAGTAAAAGAAAATTTTTTCTTTACTGCCAAACAAAATACTCACATTGCTAACAACTACAACGTTAACTTCCCGGAAGAAAACTTTATCTCATTGAGTTTACTTTTGAGGATTAACAACAAGAATATTTTTTACACGTCCGATATTGGCAGTCCGGATGACCTTTATCTATTCAAAAATATAAAAATTGATTTGATGATTTCGGAAATTACTCACGTTACTTTCGATGAAATTTACTCCGCTTTTAAGTTGTTAAACCCGCGAATGCTGTTTTTAACTCACATTGAAGATGAGAAAGGACAGTCAATTTTGGGTAAAATAAAATCTCTTAAGAAAAATGAAAAAAATAGAGTAATTCTTTGTTACGACGGATTGAAGCTTGTCAGATAGTCAAAATTATAGGCATTTTTACTGTGCCTATCGTTAATTTCAGTAAAAAAACATATTTTAGTTCGTGTAATATCATTTAACAAATTATGACAATATCCGAGTTTCAGAAAAAATTTGGAATTATCGGCAGATCGCAGGAAATAAAGGACCTTGTCGACATTGTAATGCAAGTTGCTCAGTCGGATATTTCGGTCCTGTTAACAGGAGAAAGCGGCGTTGGCAAAGAAGTATTTGCTAGGGCGATCCACGGTTACAGCAAAAGGTCAAATAAAGAATTGGTAAGTGTTAACTGTGGTGCAATACCGGAAGGTATTTTGGAAAGTGAATTATTCGGTCATAAAAAAGGTGCTTTTACCGGCGCTATAGACGATAGAAAAGGTTATTTCGAAATTGCTGACGGCGGAACATTATTTTTAGATGAAATTGCCGAAATGCCGCTGACTACACAAGTAAAATTTTTGCGCGTATTGGAAACAAAAGAATTTATGAGAATCGGGGGAGAGAGAGTAACAAAAGTTGATGTTAGAATTATTACAGCTACCAACAAAGACCTTCAGCGCGAAGTTGATGCAAAAAGATTTCGAAAAGACCTTTACTTTAGATTAAAAGCCGTCACATTAAATATCCCTCCGCTACGAAGCCGGACTGGAGATATCCTGGAACTGATAAGTCATTTTGCAAAAAGTTATTCGGATAACAATAAAATTCCGGAACCGAAGTTTACAAAAGATGCATTTGATTTGATGATGAACTATTCGTGGCCCGGCAATATCCGTGAATTAAAAAATGTGATTGAAACTGCAATAGCTCTAAGTAGAACCGGCGTGATTGATTCTGAAATGATAAATCCTTTGCTATCACAAACAGCAGCTTCGGAGGAATTTAGAAATTTACCTGTTCATTTAAACCGCTCGCCTGAAGCATTGGACAGGGAAATGATTTATAGAGCGTTAATCGAAATAAAAAAAGATTTAATCGACTTAAAAAATATGGCAGCAAAAAATCCAGGTGATTTGTATTTCCACAACGGCAGTGTAAATAGTGAGGTGGTTCCAATCCAAGAACTTGAAAAACAAGCTATCTTAAACGCACTCAATTTTACCAAACATAATAAAAGAAAAGCAGCAAAACTTCTGAGAATTAGTGAAAGAACTCTTTACAGAAAATTGAAAGAATATCAAATAGACTAGCAGGGGATGCCGAAGGAGTGTAGAGTTTAGAGTGTAGAGTGAAGAGTGGTGAATGAAGAGCAGAATGAAATAGTCATTGGGCCATTCTTTGTCATTAGGTCATTTATAGTAAAAGGAATGAAGATGAAATTGGAGGAATTACAGTTTTACCAGCCACATGGTGGTGAATTCTCATTGTGTATTAAACCCATCGGCAAAACTCTAAGATGGTAAATGTCACTAAATAACTATCAATGATGTGAAACAAATGACAAAATGACGCTAAGCATATGAACGACTTGATTACCAATGATATTAAACAATATCACTAAATTGCTTATAATTCCAAATTTTATCTAAAAGGTGTTTTAGATTTATGCGTAATAAAATTTTCAATTATTTTTTTCTTTTGGTAATTATTCTTCTGCTGATTAACTTTGTAGCTTGCAATTATTCCTTTACAGGCGCTTCGGTACCTGCACACATTAAATCAATTGCAGTGCCGATTTTTCAAGATCAGAGCGGTTCCGGTGAATCGGATTTAAGCGACATGTTTACAAAGCAAGCTATACAAAAGTTTATTGATGATAATACACTTCAGGTTACAGATAGAGTTAATGCCGATGCAATTTTAGAAGGTACAATTCTTTCTCTTTCAGATGCACCCACTGTAGTATCTGCCGGCGAAAATGTTACTACAAGAAGAATTACGCTTACTGTCAGAGCAACTTACAGAGACATGGTGAAAAAACGGATAATATTTGAAAAAAATTTTTCCAACTATGGGGATTATCCAGTAGGAGGAGATATAACCAGTGTGCGTAAAAAGGCAATTGCAAATGCTGTCGACAAAATTGCCGAAGACTTGCTTCTTGCAGTAGTTTCAAATTGGTAATTTATTTAAGGAAAAAAATAAATATGTTATTCGATGAAATAGTTTTATTCGCTTACATTTTTTCTCTTCTTATTCTTCTTTTCTTCGGCAGCCACGGGTTTATAATGATCTATTATCATTTCAAATACAGGAAAATTGAGCCGAAAGAAAGCAGAAACTTAAATCCGCAGGAATTAGTTACCATTCAGCTTCCTCTCTACAACGAGATGTATGTTGCCGAAAGATTAATAAATGCTGTTTGTGCAATTGACTATCCTAAAGACAAACTCGAAATTCAGGTGCTTGACGACTCAACGGATGAAACCGTTAACGTTGTTAAACAAATTGTGGAGAAGAAAAAAACAGAAGGATTCGACATACAGCATATCAGAAGAAATTCACGGCAGGGCTTTAAAGCCGGCGCACTGAAAGAAGGATTAAAAACCGCCAAAGGCAAATATGTAGCAATCTTCGATGCTGATTTTATCCCTAAAAAAGATTTTCTAAAAAACACACTTCGTTATTTCACAAATGAAAATGTTGGTATGGTTCAAACGCGATGGGAACATTTGAATGAAGATTATTCCATACTAACTAAAATTCAAGCATTAGCACTGGATGGTCATTTTGTGATTGAACAGTCGGTGAGAAATAAAGCGGGATTTTTCATTAATTTTAACGGAACCGGCGGTATCTGGAAAAAAGAATGTATTGAAGATGCCGGCAACTGGCATGCCGACACTTTGACCGAAGACCTCGACTTGAGTTACCGTGCTCAATTAAAAGGATGGAAATTTATTTATCTGCGCGATTTTACGACTCCATCGGAATTGCCTGCAGAAATGAATGCTTTAAAAGCACAACAGTTCAGATGGACTAAAGGGGCTATCGAAACTGCAAAGAAAATTTTGCCGCTCGTTTGGAAGGCACATATACCGCTGAGAATTAAACTTCAATCTACTTTTCACCTGACGAATAACATCGTCTTTCCATTCATTCTTTTAGCAGGAATTTTAAATGTTCCTTTAGTGTTTATCAAAAATGCCGGACCGTACTGGAACTTTTTCAATTTCATGGCAATATTTGTTGTTGCATTCATCAGTTCTTTTATGATGTATTACTATGCTCAGAAGGATGTTTACGCAGACTGGCGAAAAAAGATAGCACTTTTTCCGCTTTTTATGGCTGGCAGCATGGGACTTGCATTAAACAACACGCGTGCGGTAATTGAAGGACTGCGCGGCAAAAAAAGTGAATTTGTGAGGACGCCTAAATTCAAGGTGGTCTCTAAACAGGATATGCTGAACAAAAACAATAAGTATTTTGCTACGCTAAAAGTAGACAGATCCGCTTTTGTAGAACTGCTGCTCGCTCTTTATTGTCTTGTGGGTGTCGTTGCGTCCGTTTATTTTATGGAAATTGCTGCACTTCCTTTTCAAATAATGTTTTTCTTGGGGTTTGCCGGCGTTTCAATTCTTTCATTTAGACAGGCAATCCTGAATAAAAAAGCTGCAATTTAGAGGTTCCATTTGAATTGGTTAACAAAAGATTTGTCTGCTGATAAAATTAAACTAATATATGAGTTTAACAAAAGTTCCCCACTTTTTACACGAGTAGCTGCTGCAGAGATTGAACATAATAATTACTTAAAAGCAATTGAGATTCTCGAAAAAGGAATTGAGCTATATCCGGATTATCCAACTGCACATTTTCTTTATGGACTTGCTCTTGCTTATGCCGGAGATTTAGAAAAAGCCCTTTTTTCTATTAACTGCGGCGATCAATTGCTGGAACACCCCGCAACAGTTGAATTTTATCGGGAAAAAATTGAAACAATCATTCGTGAAAGAAATTCTGTTAGTGAAACAAAACGCACGGATTTTTTAGGACTTACATCCCCGCATGCTAAAGTTTCTAATGAAAACGGAATTGAGACTCACTACATAAGCCGCGAGAATAATACAATAGAAACCGAACTCGAAGAGTATCTCGATAAGTTAGCAGAAAAAATAAACAAGGCAAAAATAAAATATAATCCAGACGAACAGGAAAATAACCAAAAAGAAATTCCTGAATTTACCGGTAAAAAGTTTGTTTCGGAAACTTTAGCTGAAATTTATTACAGTCAAGGTAAATATAAAGAAGCTTTACAAATCTACGAGGAACTGCTTAACTTAAAACCCCGCATGAATGAATATTACCAAAAGAAAATTGAGAAACTAAAATCGATAATTGAACATCGGAATGAGTGAAGAACGCAAAGCGCAATGTAAATTGAATAAATTAGGGTATTGATGGCATCTCGATGAGTCCGCTCCGACTCGTCTAAATACGACGAGGTTTTCAACCGCAGAGCCCACTCCGCTCGTTAGAGTTCGCTCGTTTGAGTCCGTGGACCCCAATCCGTGACCTCGTCCGTGACGAAGTCACGAGACGGGCGGAGTCTTCGACCGAAGTCTGGCGAGAGTCTAACGACCTACGGACAATTAAATAATCTGTAAAAATTCCCCGTAAAATACACGGGGCAAGCTGTGAAATTCTGCCAAAGGCATTCCTTACAGAAGTGTCTCATTTTTAAACCTAAATTATGCATTAGAAAATTATATTTTGCACAACGACTTCTAACTCGT